>NZ_JBSWYU010000005.1:0-232491 GCF_056161265.1 Marinomonas sp. ABL3_031 | reverse complement strand
TAAAGAGCGTGCTGACTTGTTTTGGTGTCGCTTCGTTGTTCTGAAGTACACCCCGTGTCAGCGAGGGCGTATATTAAGGATCTACAGATTTTTAGCAAGTACTTTTTTCAAGTTTTTGACAAATACTTTTTAATCATTGAAATCTGTGTTGTTCTGAGAAGCAATAGAGGGATAACAAAGACACTGAACCAAATAACTATGCTGGTATCACTTTTGATTTGCCACCACAGATGGAGCCATACCAAAGCCACTGACAAATATACATAACGATGTAGTGGTTTCCAGCGTTTCGCTAGTTTCTTTATCATGTATTTGTGACTGGTTACTGACAAAACAAGCAAAATCACAAAAGCCCCAACGCCAGCATAAATATAAGGCTTTTCAGTCAAATCACTTAAAATCCATGTCCAACTCAATCCTGCAAACAAGACCAAATAGCAAACCATATGTAATAAGGCATACAAAAAGGATGACAGGCCAATAAAGCGTCGATAACGTGATAGGAATTTCAAACGAGTGTATTTCATTAACGGCGTCATAAAAAGCACTAAGACAAGCGATACACAGGCCCATATCCCAGTAAGGCGCATGAGTATTTTGCCTGGATCAGGAAAGTATTGCCCAGTCAACAAAGCACCAAACATCCACAAAAATGGCACACTGAATACCAATAACACCCAAGGTTTTTCTTTTCGATCCCAAAACTGCGCCATACTAATAATACCGAGTCAGGTCCATACCCTGGTATAAACTCGCCACTTCTTCCTGATAACCATTAAACATTTGCGTTTCTATCACATTGGGAAAAAGTACACCGCCAGGCAAACGCCTTTCCTGTTTTTGTGACCAGCGAGGATGATCAACTCCAGGATTAACATTCGCAAAAAAACCGTATTCATTTGGTGCCAACATACTCCAAGTTGTTTGCGGCATGGATTCAACGAAACGAATAGTGACAATGGATTTGATGCTTTTAAAGCCATATTTCCAGGGCAATACTAAACGTACTGGTGCACCATTTTGGTTTGGTAGTACACTGCCATACATACCTACCGCCAAAAACGCCAATGAATTCATCGCCTCATCAATTCGTAAACCTTCACGATAAGGCCAATCTAATGCATTCCCTCTTTGTGCTGGCATTTGCTTAGGATCATATAATGTCTCAAAGTAAACATACTTAGCTTTTGAGTTTGGTTTGAATTGTTTTAGAAAACTGGCGAGAGAAATGCCAACCCAAGGAATCACCATAGACCAAGCTTCAACACATCTTAGACGATAAATTCTTTCTTCTAGCTGGCTGTCGCTAATGAAATCTTCTAGATCAAAATCTCCTGTCACATCCGCTTCGCCTTCTACACGGATCTTCCACGGATAGGGCTGAAGTGAAGAAGATTTATTGACGGGATCACTTTTACCATAACCAAATTCATAAAAATTATTATAAGTGCTTGATACATCATAAGGAGTTAATTTCTCACCCTGTCCAAAGGATGTTGTTGAGATATTAGCAAAAGCAGATTTTAATGACTTTGGTGGTAATAAAGGGCTTTTGTCTTGTTGCGCAGCCAAAAGCTGACCAGATAAACCAAGTCCACTTGCACCGATAAGCCCTGCTTGCATAAATTGACGACGATTTAGGTAAATCGATTCAGGTGTCACACTACTTTCATAACAGTCAGACGATTTTACTATTTTAATTTGCATGGCACACCCTCGAATAAATGCATTTTCTAATAGAGTATGCCTGCCGAAAAAGGTTCACCGACATAATCTATCCATAATAGCTTAGTCGATAGTAAGTACCATTTTCTTACCGTAGACCTTTAAAAAAGATTCCGCCTATACCCCACAAACCGTACAAACAAAATACCGTCATCAGCACCAGAGAAGGCTCTAAAGCGATCAACACTAGTACCAGCACCGCTATTAGAAGCACAACAAAAGGCACACGCCCTTTCAAATTTAAATCTTTGAAACTGCGGTATTTAACATTACTGACCATTAAAAGACCCACCACGGGCACTAACAAAGCCATCAAGGTAGACAAACTTGAACCCGCTACATCACTTTCATTCGCAGCCCAAATAACACCAGCCACAATAGCAGCAGCCGCTGGACTTGGTAGTCCAGTAAAATAACGTTTTTCTTCCACGCTCAACATGGTATTAAAACGCGCCAAGCGCAATGCTGCCCCAACCGCATAAATAAAGGCGGCTATCCACCCTACCTTGCCAAGCGGTGCTAACGACCAAGTAAAAGCAACTAACGCTGGCGCGATACCAAAGGACACCATGTCCGCTAATGAATCGTATTCCGCGCCGAAAGCACTTTGGGTATGAGTTAAACGCGCCACACGACCATCCAACCCATCAAATACCATGGCAATAAAAATCGCTACTGCCGCATGGCCGTAGTCACCATTCATGGCTGCAATAATAGAGTAAAAACCTGAAAACAAAGCCGCTGTGGTAAATAAATTAGGTAGCAAGTAAACACCTTTTCTCGGCTGTTTAGGGTCATCCTCTACTTCGGCTGTCGAATCTACCTCGTCGAATTCATCCGCTACTGATTCTTTAACATCATCATTTGACATGACACAAACCTTCTAAACTCGTTTATTTCAGCTTAGCAAAAGCACGTTTTGCTGCAGCGATGGTAAAATCAATATCTTCATCCGTATGTGCTTGTGAGATAAACCCAGCCTCAAACGACGCCGGAGCAAAATACACACCTTCTTGCAGCATGTAATGAAAAAAAGCTTTGAACTTTTCTAGATCACATTCTTGAACTTGAGCAAAACTGGTTACCTTATCCGCTTCAGTAAAAAAGAAGCCAAACATACCGCCCACACTCACCGTACAAAATGGCACGCCTATTTCGTCCGCTGCGGCTTTAAGTCCGACCACCAAGCGCTTGGCTTTTTCCGCTAATCTTGTATGAAAATCTGGCTCACTGATTTTATTCAAAACCGCCAACCCTGCCACCATGGCAACCGGATTACCAGATAAAGTACCCGCTTGGTATACTGGGCCTAAAGGAGAAATACACTCCATAATTTCGCGTTTACCACCAAATGCACCAACCGGCATACCTGCACCTATCACCTTACCTAAGGTTGTCAGATCAGGTTGAATATTATAATGCTGCTGGGCACCACCTAGCGCCACTCGAAACCCCGTCATCACCTCATCAAAAATCAACACTGCACTGAATACGTCACAGACCTCACGTAAACTCTCTAGAAAGCCATCGACGGGAGGAATGCAGTTCATATTTCCCGCAACAGGCTCGACAATTATACAAGCAATTTGCTCGCCGATTTCGGCAAAACACTGTTTAACTCCGTCAATATCATTGTATTGCAAAGTAATTGTATGTTGCGCAAGGTCAGCAGGCACCCCGGGAGAATTTGGCACACCAAGTGTCAAAGCTCCAGAACCTGCTTTCACCAACAGAGAATCAGAATGCCCATGATAACAACCTTCAAACTTAACAATTTTATCGCGCCCAGTATAACCACGAGCTAGGCGAATCGCGCTCATGGTCGCTTCGGTACCCGAATTCACCATACGCACCATGTCCAACGACGGAACCAGCTCACAGACCTTTTCGGCCATGGTAATTTCCACTTCGGTAGGCGCACCAAAACTTAAACCTAAGTCCAATTGCTGACGCACTGCATCCAACACAGTTGGATCAGAATGACCAAGAATCATAGGCCCCCATGAACCGACATAATCAATGTAGCTTTGCTGATCTTCATCATAAACATAAGCCCCTTCACCACGATGAAAAAAAACAGGGGTTCCACCTACACCATTAAAAGCTCGAACAGGGGAATTCACGCCACCAGGAATACGACGTTGGGCGCGGTCATAAAGGTCTTCTGAGCGACTCATATTTTACTTAATCCTATCATTTATGTTGTCTCACAAAGACTGTGAGTAAATGCGTTAATCTTCATTTTTTAGCAGAAACTGATCCAATTTGCGTTTTGAAACTAAACCATAAGACTGCTTAGAAAAGCGTATCAATACTTTGTTATGATGCGTTTCTTGGAACCAGTTTAATAACTCTTCTAAAGAAGCCGGCTCATCAATCACAGCCACCTCTTCTGGTAATACAGCGCAGCTTAAATCCATCACATTGGTTTCATTCTCAATATCAAGCCAAGCTTGAGGACCTACTTCTAGAGTTTGCAATGCATCCAGCACTGCTGAAGAATGCACCCAGTAACATTTATGTTGACTGGTAAACACCACATAGCTTACCACATTTGAAGCCAAATCTTTTACCTGATCTAAAGACGGTTTTTGCGACCAATACAACACATTTTCCGAAACAGAAGAGACTTTATGATGACGTAAATGACGACGAAAAGGATTGATGGTAGAAGACATTCCCATATATTTTAATCGTTCAACAAAAATAGATTCTTGATGACATACCACCTTCACCAATAAGCAAGACAACACAATGACTAATAAAGCTGGCACGATAGAGGCTGAGGAATGTGTCATTTCAATCATGGCAACTAATGCGGTAAGCGGCGCCTGAAAACAAGCTGCCATCATTGCCGCCATGCCAAGCAAAGCGAACAAAGCCAGCTCTTCTACCGGCACACCAAACAACAAGGCTACCAATAAACCAGCCAAGCCACCAATCACAAAAGCAGGCCCTATCATACCGCCAGGAATACCCAAACCTATGGTGACAGCCGTTAATACAGTCTTAACCAATATCAATACAAATAAGAAATAAATGACCAGATCCGACAGCAGCAAACGACTCAAAGCACCGTAACCTATTCCCAAACTTTCAGGAAGGTAAGCCGCACTGATGGCCGTCAGCATAGCCACTACAGCAAAGCGCCACCACACAGACAAACGATGAAAGCGCCATGCTAGTTTTTGTGTATGAAAAAATAAAGCTGCCAACAACACAATCATCACGACCAGTAATAAACAAGCCGCAAAAAGTGCTGGCGATAACACCACATGACTAAGGGCCTGCACATTAAAAATGTTTAACGGCCCAATCACATAATGGCTCACTAACGTAGCCACCACAGAAGATAATAATACGGGCAAAACGTATCTTTGACGGTATTCTAAAAAAATCACTTCAAAAGCGAACAATACACCCGCCAATGGCGTCTGGAAGATTGCGGAAATAGCCCCCGCCACGCCGCAAGCCAATAACGCCTCCACCCCATATTGTGGCAATTTGGCTTTGCTGGCCACCACACTGCCTAAGGTAGCTCCCAAATGAACCGCCGGCCCCTCTTTTCCCATAGACAAACCACCAGCCAAACCGATGGCCGCAGAGAAAAACTGCACTACACCATTCCAAATCGGCAAATTACCGCCGTGGTAAGTTAATCTTTCCACGACATAGGGCACCCCCACTTTACAATACGTCTTAGGTATAAAATGAAACAGCAACGCTAAGCAAAAGCAGGCCAATACTGGGATAAAAATACGAATGGGTAAAGGTAAAGTCGAAAAAGAGTCAAATTCCATATCGATAAAGTAGCGAGCAGGCAAGTACATAACCATATAAAAAAAAGCCATTACAAAACCGCAAACTAAACCACATACGCCACCCAACAATGACATTTTAAACAAGTCATCGTAAGATTTTGCCGTTGCCAGCCATTTTTCCTTTAAATTTAACCCTTTCAGAACGCATCCTCACTTTTATCGAAAGCAAATTTCGTGCACTATTCAATCAGTTATCATAAACATTCGCAATCGCCTGTGTGCAAACCAATCGGCTGTACAGGCAACAATTAATAGGAAAACATCGTGTATAAAATAGGTATCGTTGGTGGTACGGGTTACACCGGAGCCGAATTATTAAGGCTACTTGCAAATCATCCACAAGTTGACGTGGTATCCATTACCTCTCGTAGCGAAGAAGGCAAACTGGTTTCTGATATCTACCCAAGTCTACGTGGGCATTATGATCTACGTTTCACCACACCAAGCCTTGATGAGTTGGCACACTGTGATTTGGTCTTTTTTGCCACACCTCACGGGGTTGCAATGGACCAGGTGCCTGAACTAATTGATCGTGGCGTCAAAGTGGTGGATCTGGGCGCTGATTTCCGCATTAAAGATACCGTAGAATGGGCTAAATGGTATGGCATGGATCATAGAACGCCAGAATACGTTGCAAAAGCTGTCTATGGCTTACCTGAGACCAACCGCGAAGCCATTAAAAATGCTTTACTGGTCGCCAACCCTGGTTGTTACCCAACGGCGACTCAATTAGGTTTGATACCATTATTAGAAGCCGGTATTGTCGACCCAGCGCACTTAATAGCGGACGCTAAATCTGGTGTAAGTGGTGCCGGCAGAGGGGCAAATGTTGGTACATTATTATGTGAAGCCAGCGAAAGCTTTAAAGCCTATGGCGTTGCAGGACATCGCCATTTGCCAGAAATCAAACAAGGCTTGAAGGCCGTTTCCAACAAAGAGATTGGTTTAACCTTCGTACCTCACCTAGTGCCTATGATTCGTGGTATTCACTCCACCATGTACGCAACCTTAACCGACACGACTATCGATCTTCAGGCGTTATTTGAAGAGCGTTACAAAGACGAGTTTTTCGTTGATGTGATGCCTCAAGGAAGCATACCCGAAACTCGCAGTACCAAAGGCGCAAACTTCTGTCGCATTGCCGTATATCGCCCACAAGATGGCGACAAAGTGGTGGTGCTTTCCGTGATCGACAACTTAGTGAAAGGGGCTTCTGGTCAAGCCATCCAAAACATGAACATCATGTTGAATTTACCTGAAAGCATGGGCTTAACTGCCCTAGGTATGATGCCTTAACAGTATATCCAAAACATAAAAAACGGATTAACGTGAAGTGATCCCCATTAGTTGGACTAATCCCATTAATGGGGATCTTTTTATGTCTCTAAACGATTCAAAACACAAGACTATTACCAGCGGTCTACACGCTTAGCCAAGCACATGTGTGTTACTACCTTATCCAAGTTCGGCCATGAGTCCATTTCACTGCGAATTTGATGCAAACGCGCCATAGAAGGGGCTTGCACAAGTACCATCAAATCCACATCACCGCTAATAGAGTGCGCCAATTTCACTTCCGGTATGGCATCGATGAGCGGCTGCACCAGATCACATGACAAAGGACGGAAAGTTAATGCCAAATAGGCAGTAACACCCTCTTCTTTTGACACCGAAGTATGCGCATGATAACCCGTAATGGTTCCCATCTCTTCCATACGCCTGATCCGATCCGTCACGGCTGAACGAGACAAATTCACCTGTCGACTGATATCCGACACAGACAAACGCGCATCTTCCACTAATAACGCCAGAATCTTTTGATCATACTGATCCGCCACTCAACACCTCTTTTTCTTCCGTCAGCCGAGACAAAGTGACGGAACTTCCGTCATTTTGCGCCTCAATGGCGTCATCTTGTATCGTTTCTTATTGAGCGCCTTATTTTATGCTAGAAGCCATAAAAAAACAGCTTATTCATACAGGCATAATATGACTCAATACCATCAAACTCTTGGCCCACTGCAGGGCATGGCAATGACAGTAACCACCTTCATAGGGACAGGTTTAATGATCTTACCTGCTATGTCAGTCGCACAAGCTGGCTCTTTTGCTTTTTACGCTTGGTTGATTACCGCTGGGATGATTATTCCCATCGCCTTTATCTTTGCTTTCTTGGGTGCCAAGTACCCATCTGCGGGCGGTGCATCACATTATATTGGTCGAGCCTTTGGTGGCGGCATTGAAAAAGCCGTAGGTTGGCTATTTTTAAGTATTTTACTGGTCGGGCCTGCCGTTGCCATAAAAGTTGCTGCCGCCTATCTCAGCATCATTTTCAATGTCACGGAATATTGGATTCTCACTTTTAGTCTCATCACCCTAGCTGGCATGATGCTGTTTGCCATAGCTGGCATTCAAACTTCCGCACGTTTCCAAAGTGGTGTGGTCATCGCCATGATTGCGACCATCATTTTGTTATGCTTTTTAGGGGATATTCCCTCCAGCACACAAGTGATTCGTTCACCTGCTAACCTAGTGGATTGGCAAACCACACTGTATGCAACAGGTGTTATTTTTTGGTGCTTTTTGGGCATAGAAGTGATGGCACATATGGGAGCTGAATTTAAAAATCCTACTCGTGACTTCCCAATTGCATTGTTGGGAGGAATTGTCATTGTGATCATTGCTTATCTCAGTCTAGTACTCCTAATTGCTTGGCATCAGACCTATGGCGACGAAGTCACCAACAGTCAATCGCTTGCTCTCTTGGTCAGCAAGTTACTGGGTGATACTGGTAGCCGTATTTTTGCCATTGGCGCTTATGTCATTGCCTTTGCTAATGTTGCGATTTACATCCTAGGCTTTTCTCGTATGGTGCAAACCATGGCGCAACAAGGCGCATTGCCATCCAAGTTTAATCAACTCAATACCCAAGGAGCACCTGCCAAAGCGGTATTTTTAGTATGCGCAATTACCTTGTTGTCGATTGTCTTCTCTGAACTATCAGGTTGGAAAATGGCGTGGTTTATTGAAATGACCAATGGCAGCTTTCTGCTCATTTACACCCTAACTTGCGTAGCGGCCATCAAGCTTTTAAACAAACATTTAAAACTGTTCGCCGTTCTGGCACTTTGTAGCTGTATTTTCATGGCTTTCTTTATCGGTGAAAATATGCTGTTTGCAGCGATTATGTTTAGCACGGCGCTTTTTTATGAATGGATAAGGCCCATTAAAAGCGGCAGTAAAGGCATCAATCTTAATGTATAATCTGGCTAAGTTCATTTTCACACACGATAAGCAGCATGCCTTAATTGCTGCAAAGGAGAGAATCTATGCCACTTCTAGACAGTTTCCGTGTTGACCACACTCGTATGGATGCCCCAGCCGTTCGTGTTGCTAAATCCATGTCGACACCAAAGGGCGACGAAATCACGGTTTTTGATCTACGTTTCTGCGTACCAAACAAAGAAATTCTATCTGAAACCGGTATCCACACACTTGAGCACTTGTTTGCAGGTTTCATGCGTGATCACTTGAACAGCGATCAAGTCGAAATCATTGACATTTCTCCTATGGGTTGCCGTACCGGTTTCTACATGAGCCTAATTGGCACACCATCTGAAGAGCAAGTTGCGACGGCATGGAAAAATGCCATGCAAGACGTGCTAGAAGTGAAAGCCAAAGGGGATATTCCAGAGTTAAATGAGTACCAGTGTGGTACTTACGAAATGCACTCTTTGGAAGAAGCAAAGAAAATTGCTGAAATGATCTTAGCCCGTGACGTCAAAGTAAACAGTAATGATGAACTTTACCTAAGTGAAGAGTTTCTAAAAGAACACAGCTAATTGAAAGCGCAGCTTAGATAGTAAAAGGTGACTCAAGGTCACCTTTTTTATAACCAGCATTCCCATCAAGCTGGCCATTCTTTCTTTTCTATCGAATTTATGAGCGCGTTGCCGTCGCAAGAAAGACACTGGCAAGAACAAAGACTCCACCCATACCACGATTCAGTGTTTTCATACCGCTTGGTTTCTTAATCAAACGGCGAATTTGTTTACCACCAAATGCATACACGTAAGCCGCAATAAACTCAGTCACGCAAAAAGTCACCCCTATCCAGAAGAATTGCATTGCCACAGGCTGTGTTAAATCCAGCATCTGTGGAAAGATCGCCGTAAACAATAAAATGGCTTTGGGGTTACTAATAGCAATCAAAAACTCTTGGCGCATACGAGCAAAATGATTGGACTTTGCTTTAACGCCATTTTCCGATTCATGTTCCTGAAGAGCCGTGGCGGCACTGCGCCAGGTTTTTACGCCAATGTAAAATAGGTACACCACTCCAAGCCATTTGATCACACTAAACCAAAATACCGAGGACACAATGATGGCCCCTAAACCTAACGCCGACACCAGCATCAAGATGCTGAACGCCGCATTACGTCCAAATACGGCAATCACCGCAGGTACAGCGCCGTATTGCATTCCGTTATGCATGGCAGTGAAATTATTCGGCCCAGGCCCAAGCGACAACAACATAATTAAAGGCGCAATCGTTAACCACAAACTCAAGGTCACTTCAGCTTACTCCTATATTGCAGACTGATCAGAAAACCATCAAAAGGAGCGACACTTTACCTTGAGTTTGTCCTTCTGCCAACTGCTTTCATCGCCCTCAATAAAAGACTTTTGAAGAAGCTCGCAGCAAGCTGTTTTTTCGTAAGTCATAGTCCCGGTTTTCTTTCGATTCTAAAGCCAATGGCTTGCCATACCTTGCCTTGCTTATGTCGTAAAAGATCACTTAGCCCTACAATTTCCATTCTTGCAAACAGACTGCTTTTAAACCTATTAAATAAGAGAAATAAAGATGACAATTTCCCATTTGTTTTTGTGGCTAACCGCTACGATTTGGGGCTTTGCCTTTGTCGCGCAAAGCGTTGGAATGGAATCCCTAGGCCCTTACAGCTTTAACGCTGCTCGCTTTACCTTGGCGGCGTTATCCATGTTGCCATTAGCCTATCTATTTGAACGTCATCGCAAGACAGACATTGGTTTAACCATAAGAGCGGGTGCGATTGCGGGTTTGATTCTGTTTTCTGGTGCGACCTTACAACAAATTGGCCTGCTTTATACTACAGCCGCCAACGCGGGCTTTATCACCACTATGTACATGCTTATTGTGCCAATCGCGGGGTTATTTCTAAAACACACCATTGAACGTCATACTTGGTTGGGTATCCTGCTTGCTGTTATTGGTCTATACACTCTTACCGTTGGACCCAACTTAAGCGCTCAAAAAGGCGATGCTATTGAGTTAGCAGGGGCTTTTTTCTGGGCCGCACACGTATTGGTAGTCGGCTTCTATTCACGAAAAGTGCCGATCATTAGCTTCACAATCGTACAGCTCATCATTGTTGCGGTACTTTCTTGGATTCTTGCTCTAATAACCGAACAGCCAAGCTGGCAAAACATTCAGCAAAGTTGGGTGCCACTGGTATATGCGGGTATTGCCTCTTCTGCCATTGCGTACTCTTTGCAAACCCTTGGGCAAAAAAATGTTGCCCCCAGTTCTGCTGCCTTAATCTTATCAACAGAAGCGGTTTTCGCTGCCATTGGTGGTTGGTTATTGATGAACGAATATCTATCAAATCGTGAGTTTATGGGCTGCGCACTGATCTTTGTCGGCATGATCATCAGCCAGTGGCCGCGACAAAATAAAATGCCAGCCAGTGTCGCTCAATAAGTCTCTGGGGGCTTCTCACTACCCGCCGGTATCTCTCGAGAGACCGGCGTCGACATTATCATCATGGTATTGGTATCACTTAAATCAATAAGACGTTCCAGTAATTGATCTAACTTAGACATGGAATGTACCGCTACACGTAACACAAAAGCATAAGGTCCTGTCACGTTATAACAATCTAATACTTCGTCTAAACTTATTACCAAGGCTTTAAATTCCCTCTCTTTTGTGCGATACACCTGACACTCCACCAGTGCCGTGATAGGAATACCCATTTTTTCCAGATTCACCTTAGCGCGATAACCTGTAATGACACCCGCCTCTTCTAGCTTGCGGATACGTTCTGCCACCGCAGGTGCAGACAGATGCACCAGTTTGCCCAACTCCGCATACGATAAGCGTGCATTTTCCTGTAATGCTTTTACCAATTTCCAGTTTGTTTTATCCATCTTGTTTATTCACTAAAACACTTTCTCGTTAGAAATAGAAAAGCCGCGATGATCGCGGCTTTTAGCAATAACAGCCTACATGGCTTTAGTACTCAATGATCAAAGTGATAAAGTTTTTTCACCCCGTGCGATACCAGACACACCAGTACGCACCACTTCCAATAAATGAGTACCACCTAAGGCTTGAAGGAAGCCATCCAACTTATCTGACTCGCCGACAATTTGAATAGTGTAAATAGAAGGAGTCATATCGACAATATTGCCACGGAAAATGTCTACGGTACGTTTCACTTCGGCACGTTGTGCGCCTGTTGCACGTACTTTAACCAACATCAATTCACGCTCGATGTGTTGTCCTTCCGTTAGATCCACCAGCTTCACCACATCAATCAGCTTATTCAGTTGCTTGGTGATTTGCTCAACGACCTGATCGGAACCAAACGTCGTCAGAGTAAGACGAGATAAACTTGGATCATCCGTCGGCGCTACGTTCAAAGACTCAATGTTGAAGTTACGCTGCGAAAACAAACCCACAACGCGCGACAAAGCACCAGGCTCGTTTTCCATCAATACAGAAATAATATGTCGCATAATTAGGTTCGCTCCGTCTTACTCAAGAACATATCGCGCATAGAGCCACGAGGCACTTGCATTGGATAAACGTGTTCTTCCGGGTCCACATAACAGTTGATGAATACCAGCTGGTCTTTCATTGCAAACGCCTCTTCCATCTTGGCATCCAATTCATCTTTGCTACGAATCTCAACGTATTTATGGCGGTAAGCGTCCATCAAGACTTTGAAATCAGGCAATGAATCCAAGTAAGAATTCGAATAACGACCTTCATAGTTCATATCTTGCCATTGGCGAACCATGCCAAGATAACCATTGTTAAGACATAAAATCTTCACTGGCAAACCATATTGCAAACAAGTAGACAGCTCTTGGATATTCATCTGAATACTGCCTTCGCCTGTTACACAAACCACGGTTTCATCTGGGAAGTTCATTTTAACCCCCATGGCTGCCGGTAAACCAAAGCCCATGGTTCCAAGACCACCAGAATTCACCCAGCGATTTGGCTTATCAAACTTGTAGTATTGAGCGGCAAACATTTGATGCTGGCCAACATCAGAAGACACAAAAGCATCACCTTTTGTTGCACGCCAACAGGCTTCTATCGCCGCTTGCGGTTTGATTTGCTCACTGCTGGTCTCATAACGGCCACCATGAACAGCACGCCATTCGTTAATTTGCTTCCACCAGGTTTCTAAAGCTTCAGTATTGCCTTTTTCGCCCGCCACCAAAGACAGCATCTCTTCCAATACTTGACGCACTGGCCCAACAATCGGCACATCGGCACGGATTGTCTTAGAGATAGCTGCAGGGTCAATATCAATATGAATGATTTTGGCACCCGGACAGAACTGATCAGGGTCATTGGTCACACGATCATCAAAACGCGCCCCTACGGCCAAGATGACATCACTGTGGTGCATGGTCATATTAGCTTCGTAACTGCCATGCATACCAAGCATGCCAACGAATTGGGGGTCTGTGCCCGGGAAACTACCTAACCCCATTAAGGTATTAGTGACAGGTACATTCAAGGATTTCGCAAGAGCAGCCAGCAATTCCGATGCGCCACCCATGATGACACCTCCACCAGCGTAGATAATTGGACGCTTCGCTGCCAACAATAAGTCCACCGCTTTCTTTATTTGCCCACTGTGACCTTTAGTCGGTGGCGTGTAAGAACGTAAACTTACCGATTCAGGGTATTTATATTCGTACTTTTCACCTGGCATGGTCATGTCTTTTGGCACATCAATCACCACAGGACCAGGTCGGCCGCTGGTAGCAATGTAATACGCCTTTTTCATGATGGCTGGTATTTCAGAAGGATGTTTTACCGTAAAACTGTGCTTCACGATTGGCCGAGATACACCCACCATATCGGTTTCTTGGAAAGCATCTTCACCAATCAAGTAGCTCATTACCTGACCACAAATAACCACCATGGGAATAGAGTCCATATAGGCTGTTGCAATGCCGGTTACTGTATTGGTTGCACCTGGGCCTGAGGTGACGAGTACGGTACCTGCTTTACCTGTTGCGCGCGCATAACCATCTGCCATGTGAGTAGCTGCTTGTTCATGCCTAACCAGAACGTGCTTAACATCAGATTGACGATGCAATGCATCATAAATGTGAAGTGCGGCACCACCTGGGTAGCCATAGATGTATTCAACCCCCTCATCTTTGAGGAAGCGGGCGATCATTTCACCACCGGATAATAACTCCACCTTGTTACCCTCTATAATATTTATCTGCTATTAAGATTATGAGTGGCGGCTATTGTAACCGCATACGACAAGCAGATTAAAGTTGATAGAACGAAGTTTGCTGAACTAACTGAGGTAACTTTAAAAAAAGAACACTCAAACGCAAGAAATCGCAGTTTTTACACTGCCCGCGTCTTTTCGCGAGGAGAAGCATAAAACAACCATATTGTGTCATGTTACGCTTGTGTTTATCAGATTGACTCTGACCGAAATGAGCTAGTGGCTCAAGAGTAAGACTTTAGTGACAGGGTGACGTCGACTTAAAAGGTTCACAATTCTCCCTTCGCTGCAAATTTTTGTCAATACTTAAGGGGGGAAAGACACAGAAAAACTTGCTCTAACGCCCGCTTCATGGTGTCATACGCAGATTATTTGACTAGGAGTTTTAATATGGCTAATGAACTAAATCAACAACGCATCATTGATGAATTCATGCGCTGCTTTCGTAAACTGCTGATGGATCCAAAACTTGCTGAAGAGTTAGTTCGCATCGCCAGAGAAAATATTAATCAACCTAATGCCTACCAGCGAATTGCTGAAGAAGTGTCTAGTCAAACTACCTTGAAAATACCAGAAGAGCATAGTGAAGCAGATCGTATGTTTATCAAGTTATTGATGGACGTGGTAAAAGGCGACGCTTTACTCTACTAATCAATTTTTGACGTTGGGCGGAACACCCTTTCTTCCCAGCGTGGAACCTGCATGGAATTGTCTTGCTCCCTTCGTCTTTATCCACTCCAAAACAACTTCAGCAACTGGCCACAGACATTAAACTCTGGGCTGAGGAATTTGGTTTTGCTGAAGCTCGCATCGTTGAACCTCAGCTTGCTCAGCACAAAGAGGAATTCAAGCAATGGCTGAACAAAGGCTACCACGCTGGCATGGATTATCTCGCCAACCATGGCGATATGCGCTTCTATCCAGAGCAACTTCATCCAGGCACGCAACGAGTTATCTCCCTGCGAATGCACTATTTGCCGCAATCCGTGGAGACGGTAAAACGCCTACAGACCAAAGAAAAAGCCTATATCGCGCGTTACGCACTAGGTCGTGATTACCACAAGCTAATCCGCAAACGCCTCACCCAGCTAGCAAAGAAAATCCAAGAACAAGTTGGTGATCATGGTTATCGCGCCTTTGTCGACAGCGCGCCGATTCTGGAAAGACAAATAGCCGAGCAAGCCGGCATGGGCTGGATTGGTAAAAACACACTCCTGTTAACCCCAAAGGCAGGCAGTTGGTTTTTGCTTGGAGAAATCTTCACTAACCTGCCTTTACCAGTTGATGAGCCCAGCGCCAGTCGACACTGTGGTAGCTGCGATGCTTGCTTAACACAATGCCCTACCGATGCCTTTGTCGAGCCCTGGGTATTGGATGCCAGCAAATGCATTTCCTATCTCACCATTGAGCACAAGGGTGCTATACCAGAAGAACTAAGAAGTAAAATGGGCAACCGTATTTTTGGCTGTGACGATTGCCAACTAGTGTGCCCATGGACCAAGTTTGCTAAGCATACTGAGGAAGCAGACTTTCAACCCAGACATAATCTGGATTCAGCGGATTTAATAGCGCTATTTGAGTGGGACGAAGAGACTTTCCTAAAAAATACCGAAGGTTCTCCTATCCGTCGCACCGGCTTTGAAAACTGGCGACGAAACATTGCCATTGCCCTTGGTAATGCTCCTAGCTCAGTAAGCACCCTCCAAACACTACAACAGGCTCTTGAACATGCCACACCACTTGTTCAAGAGCATATTGAGTGGGCGCTGAAACAGCATCAGCAAAAATAACGGCTGCTGAACCATCCCCTCACCTTAGGTTATTTGTTTTTCGAATAACGAATCAAACCTTCCTGAGCCGTGGACGCAACCAACGCCCCTTTTTGGTTAAAAATTTCCCCTCGAACAAAACCACGCGCCGCACTAGCAGAAGGAGAATCCGCCACATACAACAACCACTCATCCAAACGGAATGGACGGTGAAACCAAATAGCATGATCTAGACTAGCAACATTCAAATAAGGATTACCAATCGATATGCCATGAGGCATTAATGCTGTTTGAATAAAACCATAGTCTGTCGTGTAAGCCAGCATAGACTGATGAACCAACTCATCATCCGGTAAGGGTGCAACACTGCGAATCCACATATGACGTTTGGCAATACCAGGACGTGGGCGGAACGGATTTTGGTTCTCCACAATACGATATTCAATAGGACGATCAGCCGTGAACAATTCTCGTACTTTTTCTGGAATTTCTTCTGCGTGCGCGCGAAATAGTGACAATTCAGACTTGAATGACTCAGGTCCTGGCACATTTGGCATGGCATCTTGATGATCTAAGCCCGGCTCTTGCAGGTGAAAAGACACCGTCATCACCAAAATACTTTTACCAAACTGAGAGGCCACCACACGACGTAGACTGAAACTGCCGCCGTCACGTACGATTTCCACTTCATAATGAATGGGTTCAGAGGCATCACCTGGACGTAAAAAGTAGCAATGCAAAGAATGAGGAAAACGTCCATCAAGCGTTTGCGTAGCGGCACTTAAACCTTGACCAATCACATGACCACCAAAGAGTTTAGGAAACCCTAAATCCTGACTACGGCCAATAAATTCAGTTTCGGATAAGCGTTCTAATTTCAATAATTCAATGAGATTATTAACGACTGGGTTCAAGATGCCACTCCTAGACAAAAATAATTGTCTCTTATTATGACGTTTTTTACCTCATGCCACGATCCGAAAATTCAGATAAAATATGAATTCCTTGAATAAATGTTGCGAAAACCACCTTGCTACTTTACTAACACAGGTCTTTTTTGTTTCTATGACACTCTGCAAGTGGGAAAAATGTCTTAGCCATGTCTGAATTGATCGATCCTTTTGGTCGCAAAATTGATTATTTACGCATTTCGGTTACCGATCGATGTGATTTTCGTTGCACCTATTGTATGGACGAAGACGTTTCTTTCTTAGCCCGTGAACACATATTATCGCTAGAAGAAATTGTCTTTGTGGCGCAAACCTTTATTGCCATGGGCACCAAACGCATTCGTATAACAGGCGGCGAGCCGTTAGTTCGCAAAAACATTTTGTGGGCCATTGAACAAATCGCCAACACACCAGGGATAGATGAACTCACTATTACCACCAACGGTTCTCAATTGGCTAAAATGGCCCCAGCTTTACTCAATGCTGGTGTATCACGCATCAACATCAGCTTGGACACGCTAAAGGCTGAACGATTTTATCAACTAACGCGCCGAGACAAATTTCAACAAGTCATTGATGGGATAGAAAACGCGGCGCAATTGCCTTTTAAACGCCTCAAACTCAATAGTGTTATTCTCAAAGGCCGCAATGATGATGAAGTAACCGATTTAGCAGACTTTGCCCTGAGTCGAGGTTTGGACATCAGCTACATAGAAGAAATGCCCTTGGGCGTGATCCACGACCACGATAGAGCGGCGACTTACATGTCCAGCGATGATGTCATTGCCAGTTTAGAACAAACTTATCAACTCACTTCTAGTACAATGAAAACTGGCGGCCCAACTCGGTATTACCAGGTAGAAGGCTACCAAAATCGTATTGGTACCATTTCTCCACACAGCCACAATTTTTGCGATACTTGTAATCGTGTTCGCCTCACCGCAGAAGGCCGTTTATTACTCTGCCTCGGCAATGAACATTCGAAAGACCTGAAATCGCTTTTACGATCTCACCCTAATGACCGCCAGTTATTACAAGCTGGTATTATTGACGCTTTGGCTTTAAAGCCACAGCAACATCACTTCAATCTTGATGAAGCGCCGCAAATACTTCGCTTTATGAGCGCAACAGGCGGCTAAGAAGGAACACAATGGCGAAAACAGCAACTCCATTTCGACCACTGAACATCAGTGTTTTAACCGTTTCCGATACCCGTACATTAGCCGAAGATACCTCCGGTGACGCCTTAATTGATATGTTAAGCAATGCAGGTCACCACTTGAATCAGCGTAAAATCGTTAAAGACGACGTTTATCAAATGCGCGCTGTGGTATCACAATGGATTGCTGATGAGACAACTCATGTAGTACTCATTACGGGAGGCACTGGTTTTTATGCCCGTGATAGCACCCCAGAAGCCATGACCCCATTATTTGATAAAACCATTGAAGGCTTTGGTGAACTTTTTCGTCAGATTTCCTACGACGAAATTGGCACATCCACCATTCAATCTCGTGCGATCGCTGGGCTTGCCAATCGCACCTTAATCTTTTGTTTACCTGGTTCAACAGGCGCCTGTCGGACGGCGTGGAATGGCATTCTCAAAGAGCAACTTAACGCCACTCATAAACCTTGTAATTTTGTCGGCATGTTACTGGGCCCTTATTCTGCCAATGAGCAAAATGGAGCGCAGACCTAATGTCAGGATTGATGACATTTGAAGCGGCATTAACAGCCATTGAAGCGTCCGCGCGCCCTTTAGTCAAAACCCAAACCCTCGCCTTAACCAATGCGCTGGGGCATGTGTTGGCGCAAGATATCAAGGCCCCGATTAATGTTCCACCCGCAAACAACAGTGCAATGGATGGTTACGCGCTGGCCTTTCAAGATTGGCAACCAGACAAGCGTTATCAAGTCACGCAGCGCATTGCCGCTGGACACGCTCCCAGTTCGCTTGAGCCGGGCAGTTGCACGCGCATTTTTACAGGCGCCATGCTTCCCGCTGGGGCGGATACCGTCATTATGCAAGAAAACGCAGAGGTTACAGGTGACCAGGTTCGTTTTCTGGTCGCACCAGAGCAAGGTGCCAATGTGCGTCCCAAAGGACAAGACATGCAACAAGGACAAACGGTGTTGCAGGCAGGTCAGACCTTACAAGCCATTCAGATTGGTTTATTGGCCAGTCTCGGTATTACTGAGGTCAAGGTCTATTGTCGCTTAAAGGTCGGTATTTTAACCACAGGCGATGAATTGATCACAGCGGGACAGAGCCTGAAAACCGGACAGATATACAACTCCAATGGTCCTATGCTAGAAGCTTTAGTAACACAAGCAGGCCATCAAGTCAGTCACCTTGTACACGCAGCCGATACCCCACACGCAACGGAAACAGCACTGCAACAGCTTTTAGCCTGCAGTGATGTCATTCTCTCATCAGGTGGCGTTTCCGTGGGCGAAGAGGATCATGTCAAAACCGTATTGGAAAAACTCGGACAATTGCATTTATGGAAGATTGCCATCAAACCGGGTAAACCTTTAGTGCATGCAACGCTCAATGGCACTCCTTTCCTCGGCTTACCCGGAAACCCGAGCTCCACCTTAGTCACTTTTCACTGGTTTGCTCGTCTACTCTTGTCTGTTTGCGCTGGAAAAACCGCTAATCGCCCTCAAGGCTTCGCTGTTCAGGCAGGATTTGAACGCAGCAAGGCCATTCAACGAGACGAATTTTTGCGTGTACATATTGATGGTGGCAAAGCCTACCCTCACCCACAGCAAAGCTCTGGGGCTTTATTGGCTGCTAGCAACAGCGATGGCTACCTGCACATTAAAGCTGGCCAGAGCATCGACTTGCATATCCATTATGATTTTTATCCCTTTAGTGGTTTTTAATCACCAAACTAGAGGTTTCATTTCGCAATTTTCATTTCCTCTCCTACACTAATAAAACGCACTGAGTGCAGTGCGTTTAGCCTCTAGGAGAAGTAAAAATGAGAAATCCAGACTGGGAAAACGCACTCTACGAACATCAACACAGCATGATCAGACGCTTGGATGGCTTTCGAAAGCAAGCAAACAGCACATCATACGACAATGATGAGATGATGATCATTGAACACTCCTTTCAGTTACTGGTTGCCTCCATGCTGGATTTGGCAAGGTACGTTCTAAAACACCATTATCAAGTAGAAATATCATCGCGAGAAGATGTCCTGGAGGCACTGATTAGCAATAAAGACGTGACCTTTGAGCAAGCTGAGCAAATGAAGTATCTAATCAAACTGAGAGACACCATACTGCACGATTATTTGGAGGAAAACTTTGACCAGTTAGCCGAAGCCATGACCTTAAGACGCTACAGCCTAGTTGAGGTGTTAACCAAAGAATGGATAACGCGTTTATCTAACCTAAACAATTAAACTTGAGTCGCCTGCAAAAAAGCTTGTCTTAATAAGCCGCGAAACCATATATGAGCGGCGTCATGTTGAACACTTTCATGCCAAATCATGGAGTAATCAAAACTGCGGGTTTCAAAGGGTAATTCATGTAACACAATATTCGATGCGGTTTGCACCATATCTTCCGCAAACAAACGCGGTACAGTCAGCAGCAAATCACTGTCCATGACCGTTCGTGCCGCGGGTACAAAGTTGGGCAGATGAACCGCCACATGACGCTTGTGTCCTAATTTATCTAGCACTCTGTCTACGGCAAAAAACTCTCGCCGCCCAAGTACCACTTGAACATGATCTGCATTGAGATAGGCATCCAAGGTTAATGTATCGCCAATCAAAGGATGACCTTTACGTGCCAAACACACTATTTGATCACTCTGCAATCGCATTGCTCGAATCCCTGCAGGCGGTTCTTTAGACAACACAGCAACAGCAAGGTCAATGTTACTTTGATCAAGTTGCCCAACCATGTCTTCATCCCAAGACTTTACATCCAAAACGGCATTGGGCGCCTCTTGTCGAAATTGATCCAGAATTTTTGGTAATACGGTTAAAGTACCAAAATCTGTGGTGGATAAGCGAAAGCGGCGCTCACTTGTGGCAGGATCGAATTCAACCGGCTGAATCAGGCTCTCGAGAGACTTCAAGGTTTCCGTTAAAAACGGCTGCAAACTTTGCGTTTTCGCGGTGGCACTTAATCCATGCGAGGTACGAATGAACAATGGGTCATCAAATACATCACGCAAACGTGATAGTGAACGACTAACTGCAGGCTGTGATACCTTCAAACGTGCCGCGGCTTTGGTCACATTTTGCTCTTCTATCAGAACATGCAATACGTACAATAAATTAAGATCGATATCCGATAACTTAAGTTCAGACAAAACATCACCTCATGCGAGTTTATTATTATAGTGTGAAATCATAACCAGCTTTCCTTGCAGACAGTAGTCATCAATATAATATCTTTACAACTTTCTATTCAAAATAAGCTGTGTTTAATCATTTATCTCGCAAATTTCGGCAGAAGTCATACCCAAAAGGTATAAGATACCATCTAAACCTAATTGATTCATCGGACAAGGCGCCTGTTCACGGACCATAGGCTTAGCATGTAAAGCCACCCCCAAGGCCGCTTTATTCAACATTAATAGATCGTTTGCACCATCACCACAGGCAATGGTTTGCGACCAATCCACTTGTTGTTGAGTGACAATGTTTTCCAATAGAAATCTCTTTCTAGCACCGTCAACAATCTCACCTAAATGCTTACCTGTGAGTTTATCATCAACGATTTCAAGCACATTGGCATGCACTTCGCTCATCTTATAAGCATCTTTAACACGATCGGCAAAATAGGTAAAACCGCCGGACAAAATCGCAGTATGCCAACCAAAGTGATTTAACACCTTCATTAGGCGTGCAATACCATCCATTGGTTCAATACGTTGATACACGCCATCCATCACCTCACTACTTAAGCCATCAAGTAGCGCCAAGCGCTGCACAAAACTTTCGACAAAATCAATCTCGCCACGCATGGCGCTGGCCGTAACCGCAGCAATTTGCTCACCAATACCTGCCTCAACAGCCAACTCATCCATCACTTCAGCTTTGATCAAAGTAGAATCCATATCAAAGACCGCCACACCCGCTTTATGAATATCCACCCATTGTGTTTGCAAGATATGATCTATACCAGTGTTATCAGCTAACTTAAGTAAATCCTCTCGCATCTCACTATGATCAGACACTGGCGACAAAATTTGCCATTGCGCCACGCTGATAGCGTCGTCTTCATTGGACAAAATGCGCACATTTGCCGTCAGTTGACGATCCGATAACCAAGTTTGAAATTGCTCTAGATATTCAGCACTAAAAGCACCGATCAGAGTAATACTAGCTGACATAGGACTTCCTCATTCAATGTGGCGCCTACTATAACAAATCGCCTAACTTTCGCTAAGTAAGAATTACATTGTCCTAAATTATTGATATTGTAGTCAAAGCCAAAAAGTTTAGAAAAATAAAAACTTTACAAAATGCAAGCATCTGGGCTTAAGAAAACAGAAAATCGCCGTTATCATGTGTATACTTAAGTCATTGTTCTGTGAGTAAGCACCAAAGGATTTGAATGGAAACCCTATCTAAAAAGCAGGCCTTTTCCGCATTCGTTCGAAAAAGACTCAGTGCTGCAACCGTTACCGTCACAACCTTTCTTAGCCTAATGGTGCTAACCGTCTCCATTTTTTGGTACACAATGACCCATGCTCTGGGCAATTACCTCAATCAACAAACTGAAGTCTTAGGCAGTAGTCTTGCCACCCAAGCTGCATTCAATGCCACACAATCAATACTCACCAACGACTTACTGAGTTTGAACGTATTATTGAATCGCTTAGTGGTAGACGAAAACATTCTCAGCGCCCGGGTCTACAATAAAAAAGACGAACTGCTTGCCGAGGCAGACAGCAGTGGTGTAACAAGCCTCACCAAAGAGGAAGAATTGCGTCCTAATGAGCAACGCCGAGTTTACAGTTCAAGCATTAAATTTCGTGATGAAATTGTTGGCCATGTGCTCATCACATTAGACAGAACACCTTCTCAAGCCACTCTTCAACACTTAAATCATTTGTTGATTGGTGTAGCCATTTTCGTCTCAACCATTGCTCTCTTACTCATTGTCTTAGTCACTCGATGGCTGTTTAACCCAATCAATGACATTGCCGATGCCATGGTCAATTTAGACAAGAAGCAACGTCAAACCGCTCTAGATGAACCAATTTATAAAGAAGCCAGACAGCTCCACAAAGCTGTTACTGAAACACGCCCGCGTAAAAAAGCTAAGACAATCAGTCACAGCACTGACAATCTAGAATTATCAGAAGAGAAAGAGACAAAAAGCACTGATGACAGTCAATCCGCTATTGAAAAAGCGCAATTTGAAATCAATTTTGACGCCATTTTTGAGGAATCCAAACAACGTAGCTGCTTACTCTATTTCGATATTCTAAATCTAGATACATGGCGCGAATCTTTGCCCCCACTTCAGGTGGCCAACTTACTAACCCCCATTTATCGCGCTATGTTTCAAGCCAGTGAGACCTATTTAGGACAAGTTCATCAATATCAGAATGACGCCGCTATCATTCTGTTCAGTGCAGAACATAGCGAAGACAGTCTTTATATGAATGCGATTAGTACGGCTCAGCTCTTTATTGGTTTGGTAGATAAACTGTATGAAAATACGCTCTACGAAGCAGCACCCAAACTCGAATTCCACCTAGGTTTACATCAAGGTAATGTGCATATTTCGCACATGATCAAAGAAGACAAGTTAGAACCAGAGAAAATTACCAAATTGTTAGAAAAAGTGGCACAAATTCGTAATACAGAACATACCAATAAACTGGTCATTACCGATGACATTTTTACTCTGTCACAAATTCAGAATCGCGTTTTCACCAGCCTACCAGACATTATCGAAGAGGGTGATGAAGAAGTGTTAGCTTACGAAGTAAAAGGCATGTCAGACAAATACACCGCACTAATACAACAACACATCAACGACATAAGCACAGAAAAAGCCGAACAAGAATAAAAACTTAAACACATCGCTAATAGGCAACACAAATCAGCAAAGATAATAAACAACAAAAAATGCCCAAGCAGTATCGGCTTGGGCATTTTTTATAAGTGGCTGATTAATCAGCCTTGCATACCAATCACATCATCCAAAGACAGACCTTCTTTGTCTAATATCAAACGCAATTTGCGCAGTGCTTCGACCTGAATCTGACGGACTCTTTCACGTGTCAAACCAATTTCAGCGCCCACATGTTCAAGCGTACTGGCTTCGTGTCCACGCAAGCCAAAACGGCGCGTGATCACTTCACACTGTTTTTCACTTAACTCATCAAGCCATTGCTCAATGCCTTGTAACACATCACCATCTTGTCGATCCGCTTCAGGTCCTTGGTGTAAATCGTCGGCCAACACTTCTACCAAGCTTTTGTCGTTATTTTCGCCACCAAATGATGCATCAATTGAACTGATTTTTTCATTCAGACTCAACATTTTTTGCACGTCTTCTACTGGGCAATCCAGTTTCTGGGCAATTTCTTCTGGGCTGGGTTCGTGATCCAAGGTTTGCGTCAACTCACGGGCTGCGCGCAGATATACGTTCAACTCTTTTACCACATGAATAGGTAAACGAATGGTACGAGTTTGGTTCATGATGGCCCGTTCAATGGTCTGACGAATCCACCAAGTAGCGTAAGTAGAAAAGCGAAAACCTCGCTCAGGATCAAATTTTTCAACGGCTCGTATAAGACCTAAATTGCCTTCCTCAATCAAGTCAAGCAAGGATAATCCCCGGTTCAAATAACGACGCGAAATCTTAACCACTAAACGGAGATTGCTTTCAATCATACGCTTACGTGCTTGTTCATCACCTTTCAAAGCCAATCGCGCAAAATGTACCTCTTCTTCGGCCGACAAAAGAGGTGAAAAACCAATTTCACTCAAATACAACTGAGTGACGTCTAAACTTTTCGAAGAAGAATCATTGTGATCTGCATAACGAGCATTAACGGCAGATTCAAACTCTTCATCCACTACATCTTCTTCGTAATCATCAAGTGTATCAAGGTCAAAATCTCGTACATTAGAGACTTTGTTTGCGCTTTTATCCATACTTGCTAACTTCATACCCCCCCTCCTTAAAACGTCAGTTTTTACTCAATTTTTGGGTAATACATCTAACGGGTCAATCGGCTGTCCATCTCGGCGAACTTCAAAGTGAAGCAAGGGTCTATCCGCCCCCTTACCACCGATTACAGCAAGGGAATCACCTGCTCGAACACTTTGCTTTTCTTTAACTATTATTCTTTCGTTGTAAGCGTATGCACTCAAATAAACATCATCATGTTTTACGATCACCAGATTTCCATAACCAATAAGACCGCTGCCTGCATACACAACGATTCCATCTGCTGCAGCTTTCACCAAAACACCTTTCTGCGCCTTGATGTCTATACCTTTACTACTAACCCCAGCGTTTGAAAACCCCCTCTTCACTTCACCATCAACTGGCCAAGTCCATTTGATGTCTTTTGTAACTGGAGTGGAAATTTTTGTAGTCGCCGGAGAAGCCCCTTGAGCAGCAGTTGAAGAAGCCGATTTCGCAATAACTTGTGACGATTTTGTGTTCACTTTTGGTGTGGCTTTCGCTTGAGTTGCGGCCAAGGATTTAGCCTCTCTAAGGTGAATTTTTTGATTCGGGTAAATGGTATAAGGAGCGCTAATATTATTCGCCTTAGCCAAGGCTCGATAATCCAAACCATAGCGAAAAGCAATAGAAAACAGGGTGTCGCCACTACTTACTCGATGATAACCAGAAGATGGTAAGGACGACTCACGAGCATGACTAGACGAATAAGACGATAGGTTTTTATCTGGAAAATGCAGCACCTGATAGGAACAACCAGATAGAAAAAAACACGACAAAACCAGTCGCCCTAACCAATTAGTCAGAACTGATTTTGATGACTTCTGTAAATCCCACTGGCGAATAATTTATCCCTCAAACCATAGAATTGTAGCGTTTATTATCTTTTGTCTTCATTTCGTAAATAAATGTAACGTGAACAAAAAATCACCAAAAAACCAATTAAAATGAGAATCATTGGCAACAAAAAATCCGTCGTAAAATGATAATTCGATAATTGCCAAGGCAGCATCAAATGACTCTCCACAGGCAAATTTTTATCCCCTATCTGCTCCCAGCGTAATGTTTCTTTCCATGGCCAAACTTTCACTAAAGCGCCAAGCATAATGCCAGTCAATACAGATAAAGTCATAGCGTGGGCTCGTTTAAGCATAAAATTCAATAACTTAGAAAAACTCAACAAGCCAATCAAAGCACCACAAGCAAAAATACCAATAATCAGTAAATCCAAATTTTTCACGGCACTTAAGACATAACCATAAAGCCCCATGATCAACAGCAAAAAACTGCCTGAAATACCAGGTAAAATCATCGCACAAATAGCAATCATACCGGCAAAGAAAACCATCAGATGACTGGTCTCCAAGCGAGTAGGCACCAACAAAGACAAACTAGCACCAACGGCGATTCCCACTAAAAGCGCCAACAAATGACGCCCCGTAAAGCCCTTAATCTGCTGTAGCAAAAATATCGCTGAGGCCAAAATTAAACCAAAAAAGAAACTCCACACAAATACCGGATACTCAGCCAGCAAGTAAGTAATCACCCCAGCTATGAAAAAAATACTTGTGGCAATACCTGTTCCTAAAATAAACAGAAAAGTTCCATCAAAATGACGCCATAAGCCTTTGATATTACCTTTAAACAACATCATTAAACTGTCTTTATTGACACCACTAAGTGCCGCAATCAATCTATCATAAATACCTAAGATAAAGGCGACGGTTCCACCAGACACTCCGGGAACCACATCAGCAGCGCCCATCAAGGCACCACTTAAATATATTTTTAGCCATTTAGGCATGTTCCATTCCTTCTAATAATGGGACAAAAGAAGCCACTTCGCTCCCCAAACATTTCCAATGATCACCTTCTTTACGCCAGCAGCCAATTTGAGGTGTTGGATGATCGATTGGCATAATGAGTATGCCTCTGTCTTTTAAGCAATTGGTTAAAGCCAAAGGAATTTTACTGGCCATCGCAGTAATAATAACCGCATCCATTTCAATCTTATGTGGCCAACCCGCCTGACCATCAGCAAATAGATACTCTACATTTTTAATGCCCATACTTGCCAAACGCTGACGCGCCTTTGAATAGAGACTTTGTTGTCTCTCTATGGTGTGCACCTTGTTAAAGAAATGAGCCAATATGCAGGTCTGATAACCAGACCCTGTACCGATTTCCAATATTCGGCCTAGTCGCGCATGATGCAATAGCCATTCCGTCATGCGAGCTACCGTTAATGGCTGACTGATGGTTTGATTTCGTCCGATCGGCAAAGAAGTTGCTGAATAGGCCAAATGAGAAAAAGCAGGTTCCACAAAGTCATGACGTGGAATATTCCCCATCAAAGCCAATAGCTCAGGATGAGTTATGCCCTGCTGTTGCAATTGCTGGATCATACTAGAAGCACGAGGTTCAGTATGAGTGACTAAACCATTGAGATCATATTGGCTCATAAGGTAACAACATCAATCCACTTTTCGAGAGAGGTTTTCGCTTGATAACAAGTCATATCGGTATGTATCGGCGTAATGGATACATAACCATTGGCCACTGCATCAAAATCTGTCCCAGGTGAAGCATCATAAGGTTCTGACAATGCACCAATCCAATAACTCGGCAAGCCTCTTGGATGCTGAGCAGAAATGGGGGCTTGCGCTTGATGGCGATACCCTAACTTGGTCACTTTCAAGCCTTTGATTTGTTCATATGGCAAATCCGGCACATTGATATTCAATAACACACCCGCTGGCATTTGCAGGGTATGCGTATCCTTTAATAGGGCCATGACAACCTGAGCAGCACTATCAAAATGATGCGTACCCACTAATGATACCGCCAAAGCTGGACGCCCTAGATGCCTAGCTTCCATCGCCGCTGCTACGGTACCAGAATAAATCACATCGTCGCCCAAGTTGGGGCCATGATTAATACCAGAGACGACAATGTCGACTTGTCCATCAATCACCCCAGACAACGCCAGATTCACACAATCACTTGGCGTGCCATCGACTTTATAAGCATGCTCAGCAACTTTACTGGGTTGCAAGGGACGGGTTAAAGTCAGTGAATTACTCGCACCACTGCGATTTCGATCGGGAGCCACCAATAAGGTGCCGTATTGCGCTGATAAATGACGAGCAAGAGTTTTAATACCTAATGCATCAATACCATCGTCATTCGCGATCAATATTCTCATGAAGTTTCTCAGCAGATTTATCGGTAAAATCCAACATCTCGCGCAACACACTGGTTGCAAAACAACCTTTCGGCAACGAGAATTCTAAAATCAATTGTGGCTTTTCAGCACTATCGGTTCTCTCATTTAGCAATTCCCAGGCCATGTTCATCGGCATCAATCTGGCTAAACGACTATCACGTGACAATCCAAAGCTCATTAATCCTTCTACTAAAGACCAAGAGTCTACCAGTGAGGCTTTTATGGCCGCTTCACGTGCAGCTCCCGTACCAGCTTGCCAACCTTCACACAATAACGGCAACACAGGGCTGATCTGGCCTTGCTGCACTTTGAGGTGCATTAATGCCGACATCTGCTGAACCCGAAACTGTTCTTCATGGTGCTGAAATTGAGCAATGTCACCATCACACAAGCGCGCCCACATGCCGTTTGCTACCTGATCACTTAAGGCCTGATTGAAGCACCATGAACGAATCGCGGACAACCAAAAAGATTCTGTCTTAGATAATTTGCGACGACTTTGCCGCCCTTTGAGCACAAAGTCTTTGCCGTTATGCAGATTATTTCCGTTAATCCCAAAACGCTGTGGGCCATAATAGTTAGGCACACCCGCTTGCTTGATCAGCTGTAAACGCGCATTCAACTCCGCTAAATCGCCATCGACATTACGCAAACGAATCACAAAACGGTTGGCAAAATGGGTGCCCGTTTTAAGCTTCTTTGAGTGTTTTAATTGCGCGACTACACGCACACTTTCGGGCTCACGAAAAGCCTGCTGTATGTCACTTAAATCTGGCTCTTGGTTCAGTGTATGCAGACAGAACCATTGACGGGTACAAGCATGACGATCTTTTACACCACTGTAAGTCACCTTGTTAGGCGCAATGCCTGCAAGCTGCGCAAGACGCTTGGCTAAAAAATCCGTATTTACCCCATTCTTTTCGATGAATACATAACAAAACTCACCCTTCCCATCCGGCTCGAACCCCAATTGCTCTTCAACGTAAAAGTCCTGAGCAAAAGTTTTTAGATCGCCTGTATTAGAAGGTTTTGACCAAGCATAATGCCAATCAGTATTCATAAATGTCCTTTCTGTCATTGATAAAGCAAAGCAACCGCTTCGACCGCAATGCCTTCTTTACGCCCAGTAAAACCAAGCTTTTCTGTGGTGGTGGCTTTGACATTAACTCTGTCTACGGGCAAGTCTAAGTCTTCTGCAATATGAGCGCGCATGCCATCAATATGTGGGCGCATTTTAGGCGCTTGCGCCAATATGGTCACATCTACATTACCCACTTTATGACCTAAGGTTTTGATTTCAGCAAAAGCACGTTTTAGTAATACACGACTGTCTGCATTGGCAAACGCAGCATCCGTATCGGGAAAATGCTTGCCTATGTCCCCTAAAGCCGCCGCTCCTAATAAAGCGTCAGTTAACGCATGAAGCACCACATCACCATCAGAATGAGCGATCAACCCGCGCTCATAAGGAATACGCACACCCCCTAAAATAATGTGGTCACCTTCACCAAATTTATGTACATCAAAACCATGACCAATACGAAATGGCAACATAATCCTTCCTCTCTTAGACCGGATCAATCTGTTGCAGATGCGCAAATAAGGCTTCCGCAATCAATAAATCTTCCGGCAAGGTCACTTTAATATTACTGTTTTCACCCATAACCAAATCAGGTTGCCAACCCATGAGTTCCATAGCGGAACACTCATCCGTTACCGTGAGGTCTTGCTCAGCCGCCAGTTCTAGCGCTTTTTGCAATGCGTTGAATGGGAATTTCTGTGGCGTTTGCGCCAACCAAATATGACTTCTGTCTAGGGTTGACGATACTTGAGCGGTATCGTTTGTTTGCTGTTTAACCGTATCTCGAGATGGCATGGCCAACAAGGCACCTTGTCCTGCATTGTGTTCTATAATACGCGTTAATGCCTGTTGGGATAACAAAGGTCGCGCTGCATCATGCACCAATACGGCTTGCTCTGGGTCGCTGATTTGAGACTGAATACACAGCAAACCTTGCAGCACGGTATCACAACGCTCAGCACCACCAATAAATGTCATTACCTTGGGGTGCCTCACCCATTTAGACTCAGACCAATAGTCATCTTCTTCACTCAATCCTACTGCAACTCCCGCAACGTGTGGATGCGCTAAAAACACGCCAATAGTACGATCAAGTATGGTTTCTCCGGCTAACTGTAGATATTGTTTTGGGCAATTTGCCTGCATACGCTTGCCCACTCCAGCCGCGGGAATAATAACCCATAAAAGCTGACTCATTTTTTTTCCACCATACGATAAAACACTTCCCCTTCTTTTATGTATTGCAGCTCAGTTCGAATATGCTCTTCCACTGCCTCTTCGCCTAGACGCAAGTCTTCCACTTGCGCACGCAAAGCATCATTACGATGCTTTAATCTTTGATTAATGCGCTCCTGATAAGCAATTTGCTTTGCCAACCCTTCTTGTCGCTTAATGCCTTGCTCGCCAAAATACAAGTGATAACACTGATAACCAATGGCACAGACAAAAAGAGCCAATAACAAACGCGCCATAATATCCTCTATGCTGAAAACCCATTTTCCTATTATCAAAGGAATCGCATTAAAAAAAAATAAAAAAAGGGAGAACTGAGTTCTCCCTTTTTCAGATCAAGGCGATATTACGCCTGACCTTTGATCTCAGAAAGACCATTGTAAGGTGCTTTGCCACCCAATTGCTCTTCAATGCGCAACAATTGGTTATACTTAGCAACACGGTCAGAACGGCACAAAGAACCGGTTTTAATTTGACCCGCCGCAGTACCCACCGCCAAATCGGCAATGGTTGCATCTTCTGTTTCGCCAGAACGATGAGAAATAACGGCTGTGTAACCAGCGTCTTTCGCCATCTTGATTGCTTCCAGAGTTTCCGTCAAAGAACCAATCTGGTTGAACTTAATCAAAATAGAGTTAGCGATACCTTCATCGATACCACGCTTCAGGATTTTCGTATTGGTTACGAACAGATCGTCACCAACCAATTGGATCTTGTCGCCAAGAATCTTAGTTTGGTAAGCAAAACCTTCCCAATCTGATTCGTTTAAACCGTCTTCAATGGAAACAATTGGGTATGTTTCACACAGTTCAGCAAGGTAATCTGAGAAACCTTCTGAAGTGAAGACTTTGTTTTCACCTTTCAGATTATATTTACCCTCTTCATAGAACTCAGACGCCGCACAGTCCATCGCTAGAGTAATGTCTTTGCCTAGCTCGTATCCAGCCGCAGCAACCGCTTCTTTGATTACCGCCAAAGCTTCAGCATTAGAAGATAAATTTGGTGCGAAACCACCCTCATCACCCACGGCCGTGTTCAAACCACGAGCACTTAATACTTTTTTAAGTGCGTGGAAAATTTCCGCACCGTAACGCAACGCTTCACGGAAGTTCGGCGCACCCACTGGCTGAACCATGAATTCTTGAATATCAACATTGTTGTCGGCGTGCTCACCACCATTGATGATGTTCATCATAGGTACTGGCATTGAGTACTGACCAGACGTACCGTTTAGGTCTGCAATGTGAGCGTATAAAGGAACTTTCTTAGACGCTGCAGCGGCTTTTGCAGCAGCCAAAGAAACCGCCAGAATCGCATTGGCACCGAAAGTCGATTTGTTTTCTGTGCCATCCAATTCGATCATGGTTTTATCTAAATCTGCTTGCGCCAATGCATCTTTACCGATCAAGGCATCACGGATAGGGCCGTTTACAGCAGCCACAGCTTTTAAAACACCTTTCCCTAGGTAACGGCTTTTATCACCATCACGTAGTTCCAAAGCTTCGCGAGAACCGGTTGATGCGCCAGAAGGCGCACAAGCAGAACCAACAGAACCGTCAGCCAAAATCACATCCGCTTCGACGGTAGGGTTACCACGAGAATCCAATACTTCACGTGCTTTGATATCAACGATTTGACTCATAACAAACCTCTTTAAATAGATAAAAAATCACAAACAGCTTGTTTGCTTTAGAAAAGCCTTGGCAAGACAAACGCCTTGCTCATCCCTTTCTTTACTTATTTTTCTTTTCCTGCATATTTCAATGCCGCGTGAACGAAAGCACTGAATAAGCCGTGACCGTATCTAGGTGTTGACGTAAATTCTGGATGGAATTGACAGGCGACAAACCAAGGATGATCGGCGATTTCGACCATCTCAACCAAAGAATTGTCTTCTGAACGACCCGAGATCGTCAGACCTGCCTTTTCTAACGCAGACACATAAAAGTTGTTTACTTCATAACGGTGACGATGACGCTCTGTGATGACTGCACTGCCGTAAGCTTCGGAAGCTTTCGTGCCTTCCGTAAGATTACAGTTTTGCGCACCCAGACGCATAGTCCCCCCCAGATCGGATTCCTCTGACCGGATTTCTTTGGAACCTTCTGCGTTAGTCCATTCTGTAATCAGACCAACAACTGGATTCTCTGTTTTTAGATTAAACTCGGTACTGTGCGCACCTTGTAGATTTGCTACGTTACGAGCAAATTCGATGACCGCTACTTGCATACCTAAACAAATACCTAGGTAAGGCACTTTGTTTTCACGAGCATACTGAGCCGTCAAAATTTTCCCTTCTACACCACGTTCGCCAAAACCTCCAGGCACTAGAATTGCGTCCATATCGGTTAGTACATCAGTGCCATTTTCTTCAATGCTTTCAGAATCTATGTAGTGCAGTTTTACTTTAGTACGAGCATGGATACCCGCATGATCCATGGCTTCAATCAAAGATTTATAAGCGTCCAACAATTCCATGTATTTACCTACCATGGCAATGTTGATTTGTTTTTCTGGATTCAATTTTGCTTGTGCTACCTTGTTCCAGATTTCCAAATCGGCAATGTTGCAATCCAGATTAAAGCGTTGCACGATCAAGCTATCCAAACCTTGGTCAGCTAACATTTGCGGAATTTTATAGATGGTATCAGCATCTGGGAGAGACACAACAGCACGTTCATCCACATTGGTGAACAAAGCAATCTTCTTACGCTCAGGTGCCTCGATAGACACCTCGGAACGACATACTAGAATGTCAGGTTGAATACCGATAGAACGCAACTCTTTTACTGAGTGCTGAGTGGGTTTGGTTTTGGTTTCACCGGCAGTACGGATATAAGGAACCAAAGTCAGATGCATAAACAAAGCACGATGAGAGCCAAGTTCAACTTTTAATTGACGAACGGCTTCGAGAAAAGGTTGCGACTCAATGTCACCCACTGTGCCACCGATTTCCACCAAAGCCACATCGGCGCCTTCTGCGCCCGCAATCACACGACGTTTGATTTCATCGGTAATATGAGGAATAACCTGTACCGTACCACCAAGGTATTCACCACGGCGCTCTTTTTTCAGAACATGTTGATAAACACGACCACTGGTAAAGTTATTGCGTTTGCCCATTTTAGTGGAAATGAAACGCTCATAATGGCCAAGGTCAAGATCGGTTTCTGCGCCGTCTTCAGTAACGTACACTTCACCGTGTTGGAAAGGGCTCATAGTACCTGGATCAACGTTGATGTAAGGATCCAGTTTTAACATGGTGACTTTTAGCCCACGAGACTCAAGAATGGCCGCCAAAGAAGCGGATGCCAATCCTTTACCAAGAGATGATACAACACCACCTGTTACGAAAATATATCGTGTCGCCATGAGTGTTTAGCCCGCCTTAAAAATAGATAAAAATAAAATTTGATGGCGCAAATCAATGCACCTTCAGGACGGGAGCAAATAATAGCATCGCTGCCTTCATCACTCAATGTAAAACATCCCTATTTTGCATCCCGATGAAGGCTGTGAGTTATTGGTAAAAGTAGGTTATAAATCCAATTCCAAAATAGCGGATTTCGATCTTGAACAGCAAGGCATAACCCACTGGCCGCTTCGCTTTTCCTGTTCAGTCAAAAACACGTCTTTGTGATCAGGCGTGCCTGAAATAACAGCAGTTTGACAGGTTCCACACACGCCAGATTCACAAGATACAGGAAGATAAACACCATGTGCATCCAGCGCTTCAAACATACTCTGGTCGGGTGTCACAGTAATAAGCTCTCCTGTACTGCGAACTTTCACCTGAAAAATCTCGTTGTCGCTTGCAAGATCATCTTGTTCTGGGGCAGCAAAGAATTCCTTATGCAACCTATCTTCACTCCACCCCAACATTCTTGCCTGAGTTAATACTGCGGTAATAAAATCAGCTGGGCCGCAAAGATAAAGCTCGCTGCCAACCGCATGTCGTGACAGCACACTCACCAAATCCATTCGTCCAGAACCTTCTACCTGGCTAAAGTGAAAGTGCATTTTGTCAGCAAAGCTACCTCTTTCCAGTGCTTCGACAAAAGCTGCTTGATTGGGCGACTTGGCACAATAATGAAAGTCAAAAGGCCGACTCCCTTGTTGTAAAGTCTGCGCCATTGGCAATAAAGGCGTGACCCCAATGCCACCTGCTATAAGCAAGACGTGCCCCAGACCTTGCTGTAACCGGAAATGGTTACGAGGCTCACTGATTGCTAACTCAGTACCAATCATAAGATTATGCACTTCAAGAGATCCTCCGCGAGATTGAGGATCTTTTAACACAGCAATTTCATAATACTCGGGCTCCACTTGCAGTCGACAAAGTGAATATTGTCGAATTAAGCCACTAGGGAGATGAATATCAATGTGGGCACCAGCCGAAAAACTTGGCAAACTCTTTCCGTCTGATCGAGCCAATACCAAACGCACCACATTTTGAGTTTCCATCACACGATTTTTTACTACTACTGGAATCATACTCACTGCCTTCTCGTACGCTTAAAAAGTAATGACTTGCAAAGGTTTGTCACTTGTTTGCGCAACCTGCTGAGTCATTTCTTCAGCAATAACACGTTCAATGATTCTACGCGATTGAACGCCCCCCGCATCTATATCTAACTTTAGTAAATCATAGTCGGGAAAAGCGAGTAAATTTTCTTGTTGTCTTTCCAGCACTTCTAGGTCTTCGGCAAATATTTTACCTTGCCCCTCACGAATACTGTCGGTCAAAGCCTTATCCTCTGGCTTGAAATGTCGAGCCATTCCCCAAAAATACCAAATCGACGTTTCGGTTTCTGGTGTAATGAAATCCACTACCGTACTACTGGCTTTGTATTTAGCATCCGCTTGATAACCACCATGCCCTGCATGCGCTACTCCCACATCTATCATGACATGAGATGGCGGACTAAAACGGCAAATTTGCCAACGATCCACAGGTACATTATCCGCTAAACCATTGCCACGTAGAGCGGCTTGCCAGAATGGCGGTGGCATGATGTTTTCCATAAAACGACTGGTAATAACCTTGTCACCATCCACTTCCGTACTGACTGGAGATTCATCAATTTCTTTTTGCCCAATGCTGGAAGCATGAACATAGGTTTCGTGAGTTAAATCCATGAGGTTATCTATCATTAAGCGATAATCGCAATGGATGTGATAAAGACCGCCACCATAAGCCCACTCTGGGTTGACTGCCCACTCCAGATGGGGAATCAAATCTTTATTTGCTTTACTTTGATCGCCCGGCCAAACCCAAATAAAGCCATATCTTTCTTCCACCGCATAAGACTTCATACACGGAAAGCCTTTGACCCTTTGTAAAGGCATGGCTTGAGTTTTTCCGTCTGCCCCCATCTTTAAGCCATGATATCCGCATACTAGTAAACCATCTTCTACATAGCCTAGTGACAGAGCGGCACCACGGTGAGGGCAAAAATCCAATACTGCCGCGATTTGATTTTCTTCGGCTCGATAAAAAGCAATACTTTCACCACAGATCTTTCGGCCAAGAGGTTTGCTGCCCGCTACCTCTTCCGCCATGGCGGCAACATACCACGCATTTTTAGGATAGGTTTGTTGTTTCATTGGTTGACTCCTGCTTTGTTATTTTTATCTATTGGATCCAATATAAAACAAAAATCAAAAATAGAAAGCTAATATCCACAAAATTGGATCCATAAAATCATTTTTGAATGACTTAATCCTCTATAATAGGAAGATCAACAAAAGAAATGGATCCAATACTCTATATCTGGCAAGATTAAACGACTTTTAAATAGGTAAGCAGCGAGCATGAGCAAATCAGGACAAGAAGTAATCAGTCGACTTAGACAAATGATTTTGTCAGGCGAGCTCAGTGCTGGCCAACGTATCGCAGAGATTCCTACTGCTGAACAGTTAGGCGTTTCCAGAACTCCAGTACGAATCGCTTTTCGCAGTCTCGAGCAAGAAGGCTTACTGACCAAGCGCCCATCACGGGGTTACTGTGTTCGTGAAGTAACCTTGTCGGATATTACAGGTGCGATTGAAGTAAGAGGCGTACTGGAAGGATTGGCAGCCAGACAAGCAGCCGAGCGCGGGTTAACGGAACAACAAAGCACAGCCTTAAAAACACTGCTTATACAGGGCGATGCTTTGTTTGAAAATGGCCAAATTTCGGAGCATGATCTCACCCAATATCATGATATAAACCAAAGTATCCATCAGCTTATCATTGACGCAAGCGGCAATCAGGCCATCGCTGAAGCGCTCAGTCGGAATGAGCACCTACCTTTTGCCTCAGTACGATCACTGGCTTTTGATCACAATAATTTGGCATTAGAATTTCGCCGTTTTAACTTCGCTCACATGCAACACCACGCAGTATATGATGCCATCTGTCAGAGGCAAGGCAGCCGAGCGGAAGCCATTATGAGAGAACACGCTAACGCCACGCTAGGTTACGCCAAAGTGTTCTCGCAAAAAGAAAACAGCACAGACAAAATGAAAATGTTGCAAGCAAAATGAGTCGTGACTCTAGTGACAGCCGCGATGAAGTTAACTTAGATGCGTATTGCCGAGTGGCACCTCAAGCACATTACCACCCGTACCAATAGGTTGACCAACCATTTCATCGTAAGCACTTTGATGACACAACACCATTGAATCCACCTGCTTCTCTTTAAACAAAGATTGCAGGTCCAACTTATTATGACTGGTTACAAAACGTCCTTTGCCATCGACAACATATTCTTCTTGACCATCAATTACCACGGACAATTGATACAGATTGGGTTCTAATGAATGCAATTTTACTTTGTCAAAATGTTGTGTGTGTTTTAATTGTTTTAGTTCCATTTGCCTGTGCCTCGTGTTTTGTTGATATAGTTTGTACAACAAGATTTGATACGCAGGCATTTTAGAATCAGTTCAGATTAAATCCTCTGAGCAAACGCAGCACCTTATCTTCCTCTATCAACAAAATAAGAACAGACCATGTTTGATACATTACATTCTGCTAAAGCCATTCAACTGGCTTTAAACAAAATTCGGACACACTTACAAAACAATGAACGTACCATTATTGCCTTAGCAGGGGGGCCAGGTTCCGGCAAAAGCACCTTGACAAATTATCTGGTCAAGCAATCAGCATTTTCAAACACAGGCACAGAGATTCCCGCCGTGGTTAGCTTACCCATGGATGGCTTTCATTTTTCTCAGCAAGCCTTACAAGGCTTTGCTGATCCAGCCAAAGCCTTTGCTCGACGAGGTGCTGATTGGACGTTTAATAGTCGAGCCTTTGTCCAGCAAGTAGAAAAATTGGCGACAAGCTACCAGCAAGAAGATTGCTACTGGCCAAGCTTTGACCATAGCTTAGGGGACCCAATCGACAACGACATACTCGTTCACCGTCATACCAAAATAGTGATCATTGAGGGCTTATATTTGCTCCTAGATAACCATCATTGGTCACAGGCAAGACGTTATTATCAACAAACTTGGTTTTTGGATGTGCCGCTTGATACCGCCATGGCTAGATTATCCCAACGTCATCAGCAGGTTTGGGGCATCAGCGCGCAACAAGCCAATGAGCGAATTCAACAAAATGATGCATTAAACGCTAAAACCGTCGCTGACTCACGTTCAGCAGCAGATTGGTTAATACAAGTTTAGCGAGATGCCTGCTTAATGGGCAGAGGCAAACTTGGATCAGTTTGCCAACTCACTTGTAGATTCAAATAATCCGGATGACGCCATAAGTTGCCGATGGCCACTAACTCGTCTTGAATAAATAGATAAGGTAAATGCTCGCGCCACCATACTGGCACTTGCTGATCATTGAGCCATTTTTTCAACTCTCTGCGTTGACCATTGGCCAATAACAACTTTGCCCCAAGAGGTCGAGGTTTAAGTTCTACGCAATGGTCAGACAATAAAGTCAACTGATCAAAAGCGCGCTGATATTTTTGTCCAAAAATTAAGCTTCCATCCTGCACGGGGTGCTCCACAGGCAAGCAATATAAATACCCCTGATGACGCATTAAACGCCCTGTTGGAAAATCGCATTGCGGCTGCTTATCCGTTGAACTTACCAACATCTTGAGTAAGTTTAAGCGCTGGGCCTGAGTTAGATTAACCTGCTTTGTTTGCAGATATTCACGTAACCAAAATTCATGCTGAGTCTCTGGCTGTGATGTCAACCAGCCAATAGAAAGACCACCATACTCGTTCACTCCTTGGCTTAGCTTTTCCGCGGCTAATTCACTGAGAACCTGATAATCCTGTCTAAGCTTGTCGGCACTGGCGGCCAGATTCTGTGATACTTTAGCAAAGTGCTCTTGCAGCTTGGGAAGTATGCTATGACGTAGAAAATTACGGGAGAATCGGTTATCTTGATTCGACTCATCTTCGACCCATTGCAGCTGATGTTTTTGTGCATAGCGAAGAATCTGCGCTTTTGTAGCCTGCAACAGCGGTCGATACAAATACGCCCCTTGTTGACCAAGTGCTCTCATCTGCGGCATGCCCGTGATACCTTTACCGCCTGTGCCACGTAATAACCGGAACAAGATGGTTTCTGCCTGATCATCCTGATGATGTGCAAGTAACAACACATCTCGTGCCGATAGCACGTCTTCAAAAGCTTGATAGCGCGCATGACGTGCAGCTTCTTCCAAAGAGGCAGTAGAAGACACTTGCACTTTTCGATAGGCAAAGTGCAACGCATGTTGTTGGCAAATTTGCTCGGCGTTTTGTAACCAAGCATCCGCATTAGCAGCACTTAAACCATGATGCACATGCAACACAGCTAACTTTTGCTTTTGCTGTTTGCTGACTTGCTGAAGTAAAGCGTGCAACAAAACCTGTGAATCCACACCACCACTAAAGCCCACCCAAACGCGATCCGCATGAGCAAAAAGAGCCTCCAACCAAATAGGGTTGAACATCAGTTCGTATGGCTTAGTCAAATCCAGTGGCGAGTGTTGTTTCATTATGCACTTCAAGTCAATTTAGCGTCATTTTTATACACAAGCGTTATCCACAAAATGCGCTTTTACAAACAAAAAAGCCCCCTTTAAAAGGAGGCTCTCTCGATTCAAGGTCAATTACAAACCGTAAGACATCAAACGATTATAACGACGCGCCAACAACTCTTCTGTGGTCAGAGCTTCCATGCGATCTAATGCCGCTAGAATATTCTCTTTCAAGCTGTGAGCAATTTGCTCATGTGCATTGTGCGCACCGCCCATTGGCTCTTGGATAATGGTATCCACCAAACCAAGCTCTTTTAGGCGTGGTGCTGTAATACCCATGGCTTTCGCTGCATCAGAGGCACGTTCCGCGCTCTTCCATAGGATAGAAGCACAACCTTCAGGCGAAATTACTGAGTAAGTACCGTATTGCAACATCATCAATTCGTCGCATACACCGATGGCCAACGCACCACCTGAACCACCTTCACCGATAACCGTTGAGATGATAGGAGTTTTTAAGCGAGACATTACCGCAAGGTTGTAAGCAATGGCTTCACTTTGACCACGCTCTTCTGCACCGATACCTGGATATGCCCCAGGTGTGTCGATTAGAGTCACGATAGGCATGTTGAAACGCTCAGCGGTTTCCATCAAACGCAAGGCTTTACGGTAACCTTCTGGACGAGGCATACCAAAGTTACGCAATACTTTTTCTTTTACCTCACGACCTTTTTGATGGCCAATTACCATCACAGGGCGACCTTCTAAACGGGCAATACCACCAACAATCGCACGGTCATCAGCGTAATGACGATCGCCGTGCATTTCTTCGAAATCAGTGAAAGCATTTTCAATGTAATCCAATGTATATGGACGTTTAGGGTGACGAGAAAGTTGAGAAACTTCCCAAGCGCCTAGATTACTAAATAAGCTTTTTGTCAGCGCTACTTTTTTGTCTTCTAGTCGGCTGATTTCATCACTGATGTTCAGTTCGTTGTCATTGCCCACTAGACGTAATTCTTCAATTTTCTGTTCGAGCTCTGCGATCGGCTGCTCGAAAGGTAAATAATTTAAATTCATCGTTAACTACACTGCTGTCTGGTTGCCATTAATATAAGGCAAAAGGCATCATGCCGATTGCTCTAAAGCTATTTAACGTATTGCTACGCCGCACTCCTTTGCACTCATTATAAAAATGAGCCTAAGTATACACTAACTGAACATTTTGTTTACCGTATTGTTTCTGTAGTTGGTGAATTAATTCGTCATCAGGACGAACTCGCCAACTCGAACCTAAACGGATATCGCCAAAGGCTTCAGGGGTATCAAACCCAATGACCACATCACATCCATCTGCGCGGAATTCTGACATGTGATCAGCCAATAGCTGTATTTCAGATGGTGTTACCGTTTCTGAACTCCACATGATTCGCAATGCTTCCACATAACGAATACGAGCTTGAGCAATATCAAGTACATTTCGCGCAATGACCTTCTGACCACCGCGAAATTCGTCCACTGAAATTTCTCCTTCTACTACGACCACTTCATCTTTAACGATCACGTCTTTGAAGCTGTCGTAATTATCTGGGAATATCGTTACCTCAATACGAGCCGAACGATCATCCAGTGTGACGAATGCAATATTACCACCTTTTTTACTTTTTGTTACACGCAAATCAACAATCAAACCTGCCATGACTTGGGTATCGCCACGCTTGGGTTGCAAATCGACAATTTTGGAACGTGCAAAGCATCTGACCTCCTTTTCATACTCATCAATTGGGTGACCTGTTACATACAATCCTAGGGTGTCTTTTTCACCGTCTAAACGCTGTCTTCCAGGCCATTCATGTTGAATACCTATTTCCTTATAAGCATCTTCTGTACTTTCTTCAACGGCCACTCCGAACAAATCCATCATACCCGCATCTTGATTTTTAGCGTCTTGATCAGCACGCTTCAAAGCTTCGTCAATACAGGTATACAAGGTCGCACGATTTGGTCCTATGGTGTCAAACGCTCCAGAACGAACTAAGGCTTCCATGACGCGCTTGTTAACCTTCTTGCCCACCCGCTGACAGAAGTCAAATATGTGTTTGAACGGACCCTCTTTACGCGCTTCGACAATGGCTTCAATCGGCCCTTCACCCACCCCTTTAATGGCTCCTAAACCATACACAATGGCACCACTCGGGTTCACCGTAAACTTGTATACCGACTCATTAACATTGGGCAATTCCAACGCCAAATTCATAGATCGACATTCTTCAATGAAGATAACGATTTTGTCGGTATTCTGCATATCGGCAGACAATACTGCCGCCATAAAGGGCGCAGGATAATGATTTTTCAACCAAGCCGTTTGGTAAGAAACTAAGGCATAAGCAGCTGAGTGAGATTTGTTAAAACCATAACCTGCGAATTTCTCCATCAAGTCAAAGATGTTACCTGACAGGTCCTTGTCTACGTTATTTTTCAGCGCCCCTTCCATAAAGATCAAACGCTGTTCGGCCATTACTTCAGGCTTTTTCTTACCCATGGCTCGACGTAACAAGTCGGCACCACCCAGACTAAATTTCGCCAATACCTGAGCGATTTGCATTACCTGTTCTTGATACAAGATGATTCCGTAGGTGGGCTCCAAAACAGGAATCAAATCTTCATGCTGGTAATCTGGGTGTGGGAAAGCCAACTCAGAACGACCGTGCTTACGATTTATAAAGTCATCCACCATGCCCGATCCTAAAGGACCAGGGCGATACAAGGCTACCAAGGCGATAATATCTTCAAAACGTGAAGGCAAAAGCTTTTTAATAAGCTCTTTCATACCCCGGGATTCTAACTGGAATACCGCCGTGGTTTCGGCTCTTTGCAGCAAGTCGTAAGTGGACTTATCCTCCAAATCGATTAGGGCAATATCCAATGGCGGCTTGCCTTCTAAAGCATGAATATCATTGATATTTTTCACCGCCCAATCGACTACTGTTAGCGTTTTCAATCCCAAGAAATCAAACTTAACTAGCCCCGCTTCTTCAACATCATTCTTGTCATATTGAGTCACCAAGCCTGAACCGTCTTCTTCACAGTACAAAGGAGCAAAATCAATCAGCTTAGTTGGCGCAATAACCACCCCACCCGCGTGTTTACCAAAGTTACGAACTACGCCTTCAAGTGACATCGCCATTTCCATCACTTCCGCGGCTTCTTCGTCCGCCGACAAGAATTCCGGTAAGGCTGGCTCTTCTTCCAACGCCTTAGCCAAGGTCATACCAATTTCAAATGGAATCAGTTTGGACAACTTATCCCCTAAGCTGTATGGCTTTCCTTGCACTCGGGCCACGTCACGCACTACAGCTTTGGCTGCCATGGCACCAAAAGTAATAATCTGCGAAACCGCATCACGACCATAGGTACGTGATACATAATCAATCACCTTGTCACGATTATCCATACAGAAGTCGATATCAAAGTCTGGCATGGAAACCCGTTCAGGGTTCAAGAAACGTTCGAATAGAAGGTCATACTCTAGCGGGTCAAGGTCAGTGATTTTTAAGGCATAAGCCACCAATGAACCGGCACCCGAGCCTCGCCCCGGCCCCACCGGAATATCGTTATCTTTGGCCCATTGAATAAAGTCCATTACGATAAGGAAGTAGCCTGGGAACCCCATCTGATTAATGATATTCAGTTCAAATTCCAAACGATCCCAATATTCTTGACGACGTTTTTCAATACGATCACCGTATTTTAAAGTCAAAACATCAAAGCGCTCTTTCAAGCCATCAAAAGAAATTTTGTTAAAAAACGCCTCCATTGTCATGCCGTCAGGCACGGGATAATCCGGCAAGAAATACTTACCTAGCAACACATCCACATTACAACGCTTGGCAATCTCTACGGTATTTTCCAAGGCCTCTGGAATATCTCGAAACAGCTCTGCCATCTCTTCCGATGACTTAAAATACTGCTCTTCCGAGTAACGACGCACACGGCGTGGATCATCAAGGGTCACACCATCATGGATACAAACACGTGCCTCATGGGCTTCAAAGTTTTCTCGCTTTAAAAAGCGCACATCATTGGTCGCCACCACAGGGCAGCCCAGTTCAGCCGCTAACGGCACCACACTGTGGATATAAGTTTCTTCCCCAGCACGACTGGTACGCTGCAACTCTACATAAAAACGGTCAGGAAAGACCGACATCCAATAAGACATATGCTGTTTAGCCAATTCCATTCGACCTTTTTGCAACAAGATACCAACATCACCATAGCCTGCTCCAGACAAGGCAATCACATCTTCACTGGCAGCTTCAACCCATTCACGCTGAATGATTGGACGACCTTCAACTTGCCCTAATTGATAGCCTTTAGAAATAATTTCTATGATGTTTTTATAACCTTTGTTAGACATAGCCAATAAGGTCATACGATAGCGTGACTCCACTTCTCCAGTATCGTCTTCAATCACTATGTCTGTACCACAAATGGGCTTGATGCCTTTATCCATCGCCCCTTTATAAAAACGCACAAAACCACACAAATTATTCTCATCTGTGATCGCCACCGCAGGCATAGACATCAATTCAGTGGCGCCCAACAAACCTTTCACTTTGACCAACCCATCAACCAAAGAAAATTCTGTATGGACTTTTAAGTGTATGAATGACGTGGACAAAATTTATCCCTCAATGAGCTTTTTAACTGGACCAAAGGTGCGTCGATGCAAGGGCGTAACGCCCAATTCTCGAATCGCCTGCAAATGCACAGCTGTCGGATAACCTTTATGCTTTTCAAAGCCATACCCTGGATAAGTTTCCGCCGCTTTCACTATGTCTCTATCACGGGTCACTTTAGCCAAAATAGAAGCTGCCGAAATAGCCGCGTGACGAGCGTCCCCTTTCACCACAGCTTCAGCAGTGCAGCTAAGATTGGCTGGCACACGATTGCCATCAATTAACGCATGCTCCGCTTTGGCTGACAATTGCTCAACCGCACGGGACATTGCTAGCATGCTAGCATGCAAAATATTCAACTGATCAATCTCTTCCACTGAAGCACTGGCAATGGCATAACTCAAGGCTTTTTCTTTGATCTCTTGATACAAAGCATCGCGCTTCTTTTCCGATAGCTTTTTAGAATCCGCCAACCCCGTAATAGGACGTTGCGGATCCAAAATAACAGCGGCTGCAACCACCTCACCGGCAAGCGGACCACGACCAGCCTCATCAACGCCGGCAAGCAAATCACCAAAATATACTTGACTAACAAAGGCTTCCATCAAGCTTGTTTCTCCGCCAGTATTTCTTGTTTCTCCGCTAACATAGTCACAATTGCCTGCGCCCCTTGCTCGCCTGCATTTTTAAGCAGCATGTGATGCAGATCCACGTACTTTTGTTGAATATTCTTATCCTGCTGAAATGACTGCCAGGTTTGTAATAATCGCGTCGCCAAATTTTCTGGCTGAGCTTCGTCCTGCAACAATTCTGGCACTAGAGTTTCATTCGCCAATAAGTTAGGCAAAGACACATAAGGTACCTTGACCATACGTTTCATAATCTCATAGGTTAACCGATTCACTTTGTAAGCAACCACCATAGGACGCTTGACCAACATGGCTTCCAACGCCGCCGTTCCAGACGCCAGTAATATAGCATCAGCCGCTGCCATGACTGTTCGCGATTGTCCATCAATGATCACAGCGTCAGCTTGCGTCTCAGCCAAAATGTTTTCAATCTGTTCTCGCCGCGCAGCATTGGCCGCTGGCGTGATGAAGATAGCATCCTGTTGTCTCTGTTTAATCAGCTTAATCGTCTCAGCAAATAAGGGCGCAAGACGAGACACTTCACCTTCTCGTGAACCCGGTAAAATGGCAAATACAGGCCCATCAACTTTCTCCAAGCCAAGCTTTTCACGAGCTTCTGCCACATCACTTTGCAAAGGAATTTCATCTGCCAAGGTATGGCCAACACAGGTCACTGGAATTTGATGTTGATGATAGATAGGCATTTCAAATGGAAACAATGCCAACATTAGGTCGACCGATTGCTTGATTTTGAAAATGCGTTTTTGACGCCAAGCCCAAACGGATGGACTAACATAATGCACCGTTGGAATCCCAGCTTGTTTTAATTTTCTCGCTAAAGGTAAGTTAAAGTCAGGGGAATCAATCCCAATAAATGCTGTAGGCGGATTGTCAACGCAAGATTTATAAAGTCGTTTACGAATCCCCAACAATTCTCTGAGACGACCTAACACTTCTACGAGTCCCATAACCGACAAGCGATCCATAGGAACCATGCTAGTCAAGCCTTCCGCTTCCATCAGCGGTCCACCAATGCCTTCGAATACCGCTTCCGGTTGTAGGGCTTGTAGATGCTTAATCAAATTCGCGCCAAGAATGTCCCCAGACGCTTCACCTGCAACCAATACGTAACGTACTGTCGACGCCACCTTCATTAATACAACCTCTAATAACAAAAAAAACCCCGAATACTTCCGGGGTTTTCTTTTTACGGGGAAACTATCGCACAATCCCACGCCCAGATTTGCGAATAGAGGCGACAAATTCAGCCACTTCAGAAATCGCAAAATCTGCGCTTTGTTCAAGTTCGTTCAGTACAGTTTCAAGCGTCTGCCCTTTCAGGTAAACACTTTTATAGGCATTTCGTAGCGCTCTAATCACTTCTTTCGATGTGCCGCGACGACGCATACCTTCAAAGTTCATACCATGTGGTTTGGCTGGATTACCAGACACCATAACGTATCTTGGTATATCTTTCGTCACCATGGAGCCCATACCACACATGCTAAAGGAGTTCACCTGACAAAATTGATGAATTCCACTATAGCCAGCCAAAATAACATTATCACCCACTTTTACATGGCCTGCTAATGCTGCGTAATTCGCCATTATGTTATTATCACCAACCACACAATCATGACCGATATGAGTACTGGCCATAAACAAGTTACCACTTCCTATGATAGTAATACCTTGGTCTTGTATCGTGCCACGATGAATGGTGGCATTTTCACGAATAACGTTATTATCACCAATCACTAAACGCGTTGGTTCACCCTTATACTTTTTGTCTTGGTTCGCTTCTCCAACTGAAGCAAACTGGTAGATTTCATTCTTTTCACCTATTTCTGTGTGACCATTAATCACTACATGAGACTTAATAATACTACCCGCCCCAATTTTGACATTCGCTCCGATAATGCTAAAGGGACCAACCTCAACACTTGGGTCAAGTTCCGCATTGGGGTCAACTAAAGCGGTTGGATGTATCGCCACTATAACTTCCTATCAGCACACATTATGGTTGCAGAACACGCCAACTCGCCATCTACTGTTGCCTTACACTCAAACTTCCAGATACCACGCTTCTCGGTCACAATTTTGGCTTCTAATTGCAAACGGTCACCCGGTACAACAGGGCGTTTGAAGCGAGCATTGTCAGAGCCAACAAAGTAATAAATGGAACCATCTTCTGGCGTTTTGTCCATGGTTTTAAAACCAAGTACACCTGCAGCTTGTGCCATAGCCTCAATAATCAGCACTCCAGGCATCACTGGGTGATCCGGAAAATGACCATTGAAAAATGGTTCGTTCACAGTCACGTTTTTATATGCCACGATGGAATCGTTCAGATTTAACTCAACAACACGATCAACTAATAAAAATGGGTACCTATGAGGTAAATACTGACGAATTTCATTCACGTCCATCATTTAAACATCAACCTTTTCTGAAAGCTTATTAATTTTCTGTTCCAGTGTTGTAATTTGCTTCGCCATACTATCGATTCGTCTAAAGCGAGCCACCGAACGACGCCACTTGGACGTTGGTTCCATCCCCATTCCTGAGGAATATGAGCCGGCTTCTGGAATCGATTTACTTACCATACTCATTGCTGTGATATGAACATGATCTGTGATTGTGATATGACCCGCAATCCCTACGCAACCAGAAATTGTACAAAAAGCACCTATCCTCACACTTCCTGCAACTGCTGCACCTGCAGCAATGGCGGTATTATCGCCAATTACGACATTATGAGCAATTTGAACTTGATTATCTATTTTCACACCCTTGCCAATTTGCGTGTTTTCAATGGCACCTCGATCAATAGTCGTACTTGAACCGATTTCAACTCGGTCGCCAATAATAACACCACCTAGTTGATCAATTTTTTCCCATTCACCATTATCTGGCGCAAAACCAAAGCCATCGGCACCTAGGATACAGCCACTATGAAAAATACACTCTGCGCCTACATGCACATCATGATAAAACGTCACATTAGGATATAAACGCGTTCCTTGTCCCAACGAACAGCCGCGACTGACCACACTATTGGCTCCGACTACACAATCGTCACCTATGGTCACCTCAGCGTCTATGACGGCATTGGGGCCAATAACCACATTACTGCCTAATATAACGTCATCGGCAACCACTGCGGTAGGATGCACTCCTTGCCAAGATTCTTTTTGTGGAACAAAGAGATGGGTAAGCTGAGCAAAAGCAAGATAAGGATTGGCGACTATAATGGCGTTGTCTAATGTGGCAGCAAGTTCTTCAGTTTTGACAAGAACGGCACCCGCTTGAGTATTGACAAGCTGACTTTGGTATTTAGGATTGGCCAAAAAACTCAATTCGTTTTTTGTCCCCTTCTCAAGGGTTCCTAATTTTTCGATGACAAGCTGACTATCACCTTTTACCAAACCACCAACTTTCTCAGCCAATTGCCCTAGCGTATAACTCATATATTAATTATCCTTATTAATGCGTTCCACCAATTCACTGGTAATATCAGATCCACTATTTGCATACAAGCTTAGCTGTCTATTGAGCACTAAGTCTAGTTTACGTTCATCAATAATGGATTTTAACGCCGCTTCACCTTTTGGCGTTAAGCTGTCTATTAGGTTTTTCTCCAATATTTTGGCTTGTTGTTGCATTTGAGCGGCCATTTTTCGAATACCATTTTGACGTTGCACCAACTCCCTACGACGTTTATCAAACTCTTCTGGCGATAAGGTTAATTCTTCTCGCTTTAACGCCTCATCAGCTGCTTTCAGATCGTCTTGTGCTTTTTGCAATCTGGCATCCATTGCTTGAATTTTTTCTTGCGGTTCTTTAGCTGCTTGTTGACCAATATTGCTTTGCAAAAGTGCCGCCCTGAAATCCACCACCGCGACTTCCGTTGCCTGCACGCTTACCGTAACCAATAGCGAACACAGGGCCATTATCATTCTTTTCATCACAAATCCTCTTTATACTTTTACGTTAATATTGCTACCGAAAACGGAATCAGAATGTGCTACCTAACTGGAATTGGAAAGAATCAGTACTGTCGCCATCTTGTGCATTGAGTGGTCGTGCAAAGTTAAAGGACAAGGGCGCAATCGGGGTAATCCAAGTCCAACTCAAGCCAACACTGTAACGAATCTCAGACAAGTCGACACCTTCATTACACTGGGTATTGGCCGCTAAACAGTTATCTGTAAACACATTACCGGCGTCCAAGAAGAAAGAAGTACGAACCGACTTATGATCTTCGACCATAGGCAATGGGAAAATGAACTCGGCCGTACCAGTCATCAAGATGTTACCACCCAAAGCCGATGTGCTGGTGCTGGCATCGTCATAGGAGTTTTGCGGACCGAGAGAAGAGGCACCAAAACCACGTACCGAATAAGCACCACCCGCATAATAATTTTCAAAGAATGGTAGTTCTTCGCTGTCGCCATAGCCAGAGCCATATCCTAAGCGTCCTTTAAGACGGAATAACCAAAGATTGGACTCTGTTAAGCTCCAGTATCGTTGAGAGGTTAGGCCCAGTTTGTAGTATTCCTGATCACCCGCTGGTAACGATACCTCCACTGAAGCTCTAGTAGAATAACCGTCCGTTGGCAAAACTCCGCCAATCAAATCATTATCAGACCAGGTCAAACTGGCAATCAGATCATCGTAATTATCACCATATTTATCAATGTAATTTTCGGTCTCATTAGACGGTTCGCTACCCAGCTGAACAGTACTTTCTTTTATCGTCATACCAAAGGTTAAACGCTGGGTATCAGAAATCGGATAACCATAAGTCACACCCGCTCCAATTTCATCAAGATCGTAATCTTCAACATCATCATCTGCATGATCACTGGCTTGATAAAAAATCTGAAAGCCTCGACTCACGCCGTCAACGGTAAAATAGGGATTATCATAACTAATAGCATAGTTATCCGTCTGATCGGTTCGCGAGGCTTTGAAAGACAGCTTGTTCCCCGTGCCTAAGAAGTTACGCTTGGATATACCAAAACCAAGCACGGTGCCGTCTTCCTGTGAATAACCGATACTGGCTTGAATACTCCCAGACGCTTGCTCTTCTACTACAACATCAATATCCACTTGATCCGTGGTGCCAGGTACAGGTCGTGTGCGTAAATCTACATTACCAAAGAAACCAAGACGCTCAATACGACGCTTAGAAGATTGAATCTTCGAATGCGTCGCTAATGCACCTTCAAACTGCGTCATTTCACGACGCAACACTTCGTCTTGAGTTTCACTGTTACCACTAAAGGTTATACGACGAACATAAACCTGTGGGCCAGGCGTAATTTGGTAACTCAAATTTACCGTATGATTGTCCAGTTTCTCTGGGATCACATTTACATTGGTAAATAAATAACCATCATCACCTAGCTCAGTTGAGATACCTTCAATGATTTTTGTCACTTGGCTGCGGGAAAACAGATCGCCTTTTTTCTGAGGAATTTGCTTCCATACCCTGTCTTCCGAAATCGGCAAGCTACCACTCAGAGTGACGTTATTTAAATAATAAGGTAAGCCTTCATTCACATTAATGACGATATACACATCACGTTTATCAGCAGACAAACTGACCTGACTCGAAACCACTTGAAAATCCAGGTAACCATTGTCTAAGTAAAAGCTCTTTAAGGTATTAATATCACCTTGAATTTTTGCCTTAGCGTATTCATCTGCAGAGCTGAAAGGATTCCAATATCCCGTTTCACGGGATTCAAAATCTTTGGTTAGGGTCTCTTCATCAAAGGCTTTGTTACCGACAATATTAATGTGAACGATTTTAGCAGTATCACCTTCGTCGATATTAATTTTAATAGCGATACGATTACGTGGCATGTCCTCCACATCAAGATCTACCTTGGCACTGTAACGACCTAACGCATAATATTGACGCTGAAGTTCTTGAGTAATCTGGTTCAAGGTCTCAGGTTTATAAATTTCACCAATTTCCAATCCTGACAACTGTAAGCCACGCTCTAAATCTTCGGTTTTCACCAATTCATTGCCTTCGATGGTCAAGTTACCAATAGATGGACGCTCCACTACCTTAAACACCAACACACCATTCTCTTCCAGCACATCAATGTCGCTGAAAAACCCTGTATCAAACAAAGCACTAATGGCTTGATATACCTTATTTGAGTCGTATGACTGATCTTCATTAAAACCGATCAAATCAAAAGCACGAGACGATGGCATTTGTACTAAACCATCTATTCGAACGTCCTCAACCGTTTTGGCAACACTATACACACTAAAAAAAGCCAACAATACAGCTAAAACGACTCTCACATATACCTCTCTACAAGCGGGCAATATCATTAAAAATGGCAACGGCCATTAAAGCAAATAATAACGAAGCACCAACTCGGTAAGCCATGCCCTGTATCTTTTCTGAAACTGGCTTACGACGAATTGCTTCTATTCCAAAAAACAACAAATGCCCACCATCCAACATAGGAATAGGCAACAAATTTAGCACACCTAAACTCACACTTAAGTAAGCCATAAACTTTAAAAACGATTGCAAACCAGAATCCGCGGAAGCACTCGCCACTTTTGCAATGGTAATAGGACCAGATAAGTTATCCAGAGAAATTAACCCTTGCAGCATCTTACCAATTGACCCTATGGTCAGAGAGATCATCTTAGCGGTTTGTTCAACGCCATAACCCATGGCAGCAAACACTCCATAATGACGCTCACGAATTAAGCTTTCATCCCATTTAGGGGGGACTACAGCCAAACCAGCATAACCAACCAATTTACCATCACGTTCCGTCGCATCAGGTTGTAAAAACAAGGTTTTATTTTGCCCTTGCCTTAATACTACTACTGTCAGCTCATTACTTGGGCTGGTTTGCACTTTCTTTACAACCTGCTGCCAGCTGTCCATCGCTTCATCGTTGATGGCAGTAATCACATCTCCGACCAAAAAGCCTGCCGTTTGGGCCGCTCCTGAATCCACCACTTGCGCAATCACTGGTTTCACTTTTGGTTGCCAAGGCAACAGGCCAAACGATTGAATCAAGTTACTGGGCTCTTCGCCCACCAACCAACGATTCAGCATCACTTGATCTTGCTGGATACTCGACAAACCGTCTACGCGATAGCGAACGATAATAGTTCCTGTTTGACCAATCAAGCCCGCCAGCGCTAAATTTACCTCTTCCCAGGAAGCAACTGGCTCACCTGCAATTTCGACTAACTCATTACCTTCTTGCAATTGAGTTTGCGCAGCAAGGGAATTGTCTACGATATGGCCTACTTTAGGTGCTAAGCTTTGAATTCCTAATAAAGCCACTAAGGCATAAATCGCCACCGCAAGAATAAAATTTGCCAACGGACCTGCGGCAACAATGGCAATGCGCTGCCAAACATTCTTTTGCGTAAAAGCTTCATGCTTTAGAGCGTCCGGTACATTCCCTTCTCGTTCATCCAACATGCGCACATAACCACCCAAAGGAATCATGGCTAAGGTGAATTCAGTACCCGTTTTCTTGCTAACATAACGATAAATCGGCTTACCAAAGCCCACAGAAAAACGCAGTACCTTCACACCACAACGGCGCGCTATGTAATAGTGACCAAATTCATGAAAGGTAATCAGTACACCCAACGCAATCACAATCGATAGAATATTTTGCAGCATTATTTTTCACCACATGAAACACATTGTTCAGCCAGCAATCGCGCGACCGCATCCGCTTCAAAAACATCTTCAAGCTGATTTACAGGACAAATATTCGCTTGCTCTAACACAGTACGGTTTACTTCAGCTATCTGCAAAAAGCCAATTCGTTCCTGTAAAAATGCGGCCACCGCCACTTCATTCGCCGCGTTTAACATCGCCATGGCAGTCCCCCCCATAAACCAAGCATTGGCTGCTAACTGCAAATTTGGAAAACGCTGTAAATCAGGCGCTTCAAAATGCAATTTAGCCACTTCCGTTAGATTCAAAGAAGGCACATTAGTTTCAACTCGATTTGGCCAGGTCATACCATAGGCAATGGGAATCTTCATATCCGGGTTACCCATTTGCGAAATCACAGAACCATCTCGATATGACACCATAGAATGAATGATACTTTCAGGGTGAACCACCACTTCAATATCATCAGGCGTCACATCAAACAACCAGCAAGCCTCAATTAATTCCAACCCCTTGTTCATTAGAGAGGCTGAATCAATGGAAATTTTCTGCCCCATCGACCAATTAGGATGCTTACAGGCTTGAGCAGGTGTGACATTAGCCATCTCATCTAATGACCAAGTACGAAATGGCCCTCCCGATGCGGTCAAAATAATTTTATCCACATCCTGCTTATGAGTCCCTGTCGCATGCTGAGGTAAACTTTGATAAATGGCATTGTGCTCACTGTCAATCGGTAGCAACATAGCCTGACTCTGCGCCACTTCGTCCATAAACAACTTACCAGCAGTCACCAAGGATTCTTTATTGGCCAATAAAATACGCTTGCCTGCACGAATACCTGCAAGGGTTGGTTTTAAGCCAGCAAACCCCATAATAGCAGCCATGACCTGGTCCACTTCTGCATCCGCAGCAATACTCTGCAAGGCTTCATCACCCCATTCAAATGAGGTTGGCAAATCCGCACATTCTGCCGCTAATTCATCACGAGCTTGCTGCGTGCCCATGACGATTCTTTGGGGTTTAAAACGACGGCAAATCTGCGCCATTTTATCGACACTTACATTTGCCGAAGCGCTGACCAAATGAAACTTATCAGGATGCTGCGCAATGATATCTAACGTACTTTGACCAATTGAACCGGTCGCACCTAACAAACAAATACCCTGCATTTATAACCAACCAGCCAACATCAAGAAGACAACAAAAATGGGCGCTGCTGCCACCAAACTATCAACCCGATCCATCACACCACCATGACCAGGAATTAAGTGGCTAGAGTCTTTCAATCCCTCATAGCGCTTAAACAAACTTTCGGTTAAATCTCCCAGCACAGATACCGCTGTAGTGACGAATGCTACCAAGGCTAACAATAACCAATCCTGGGTTGTGTAAACCTGCCAGTAACTGAACACCACCACACCAATTTGCGTCAGCACTACCCCGCCGAACACCCCTTCCCAAGATTTACCTGGGCTAACATGGCGTGCTAACTTGCGTTTTCCAAAACGTCGACCAGCAAAATAGGCGCCTGAATCTGCCCCCCAAATCAAGCCCATTAACAATAATACCCAAGTCACAAAATCAGCGGATTGCTTCAACACCACTAAAGCCGCCCAAGTCGACACCATGACCAAAGCACCAAACAATAGCCTCACTGGCGTTTGCTGCCATAATAAAGGCGTTGGATAACGAATAACCCAATATAAAGCCACACACCACAATAAAGGACTCAACAATACACTCATCGTCAGCCAGTCGGCTTGAGCTGTCATATAACAAAAAGCGGCCACTAAGAGTGCAAACAATACTCGCAGCGCTTGGGTTTTCACCCCAGACAGACGAGCCCACTCCCAAGCTGCTAACACCACCACAGCGGCCAAAGACAAGGAGAAAGTTTGCTGCCCAAGAAAAAAAACGGCATAGATAAATAAAAACGCCATGACAATGGCACTAATAATACGAGGAAGTAACATGATTATCGCCCACCATAGCGACGCTGACGATTTTGATAAATACGAATGGCCTCATCAAAATCTTGTTGCTCAAAGTCCGGCCACAACACCGGTAAAAATACAAACTCCGTATAGGCTGACTGCCACAACATGAAATTACTGATTCGCTCTTCCCCAGACGTTCGAATCAAAAGATCCGGTTCGGGAAGGTCTGCTAGTTGAATATGCTGAGCAAGTGTTTCCTCTGTAATGTCTTCAGCATTCAATCGACCTGCGACCACATCAGCCGCTACCACTTTAGCCGCTTGAGCTATATCCCAACGACCGCCATAATTAGCAGCGATCACTAGCGTCATATGCTCATTGTCTTTGGTCGCCTCTTCCGTAGCACGAATCTGCTCTTGCAACCCCTTATTAAACCCTGACATATCTCCCACAACTCGCAACCTAATTTTATGCGTATTAAGACGTTTCAACTCTTTTTTTAAAGAACGCATAAACAATTTCATTAGGCCGTCCACTTCCGTCTGTGGACGCTTCCAGTTTTCACTGGAAAACGCAAATAGAGTCAGTACTTTCACACCAGAACGCGCAGCGGCTTCCACTGTTCGACGCACCGCCGCAGCACCCGCGGTATGACCCGCAATACTCGGTAAAAGTTTTTTCTTCGCCCAACGGTTATTCCCATCCATGATGATGGCAATATGCGCAGGACCGACTGCAGCATTATCGCCGCCGCCAACCGATTCAGACATATATCAATCCTAATCAATAAAAAAAGCGAGACAAGCTCGCCCTTCTCATTAAATTTCCATCAAGTCTTTTTCTTTCGCTGCAAGACGCTCTTCCACTTGCGCAACAAACTTGTCAGTGACTTTCTGTACTTGATCTTGACCACGACGCTCTTCGTCTTCAGAGATTTCTTTCTCTTTTACCAAGTCTTTTAAGCTAGTATTGGCGTCACGACGTATATTACGGATTGCAATTCGTCCATTTTCTGCTTCCGATTTTGCTTGCTTAAAATAGTTACGACGGGTCTCTTCGGTCAAGGCAGGCATAGGAATACGAATAAGGTTACCCGTGGTAGAAGGGTTCAAACCCAAATCTGATTTCAAGATAGCTTTTTCAATCTCAGGCACTAAATTTCCTTCCCAAGGAGAAATCCCTAAAGTACGGGCATCTTCAACCGTGATATTAGCCACTTGGCTAAGTGGTGTATCTGCACCGTAGTAGTTCACTTTAATTGGATCTAATAGACTTGGGTGTGCACGACCTGTACGGATTTTTTTAAATGCCGACTCCACCGAAGACACGGCTTTTGACATGCGTTCTTCTGCGTCTTTCAAAATTTCGTTAATCATAACTTCCTCACTCAATCACTGTGCCTTCATTGCCACCAACCATGATATTTACCAAGGCTCCCGGCTTGTTCATATTAAAAACTCGCACTGGCATACTGTGGTCGCGGGTCAAACAAATAGCGGTCAAATCCATCACCCCTAATTGCTTATCAAGCACCTCATCGTAACCTAACTTATCATATTTGACGGCATCAGGGTCCTTCATAGGATCAGCCGAATAAACACCGTCCACTTTGGTCGCTTTTAATACCACATCCGCATCAATCTCAATACCGCGCAAACAAGCAGCAGAGTCGGTGGTAAAAAACGGATTACCGGTACCAGCAGAAAAAATCAATACATCGCCTTCTTTCATTTGACGCATCGCACGACGACGATCATATGGCTCCACAATACCCGTCATAGTAATGGCTGACATAACACGAGTAGCAATATTAGCGCGCTCCAAGGCGTCACGCATTGCTAGCGCATTCATAACAGTTGCCAACATACCCATGTGGTCACCTGTTACTCGATCCATGCCCGCCTGACTTAAAGCTTGTCCACGGAACAAATTGCCGCCACCGATGACAATACCGACTTCCACTCCAATACCGCGCAACTGACCAATTTCCAATGCGATACGATTCAATACTTTAGGGTCTATACCGAAAGACTCATCACCCATTAAGGCTTCGCCACTCAACTTAAGCAAAATACGTTTGTAATTTGGATTCTTTTCTTTTGGCATACCCACCTCCAGTCTAGACTAGTTTTCAATAGAGCATTGAGATCACCAGAAAATGACTCTTTTGCATCCAACTTTCATAAAAAGGGGCAGTCAAGCTGCCCCTTTTTTTAAACATCTGCACAATTAGGAATTAACCTTTAAGTTGTGCTGCAACCTCTGCTGCAAAGTCCACTTCTTCCACTTCAATGCCTTCGCCCACTTCAAGACGAACAAAAGAAGTTACGGTAGCGCCAGCGTCTTTCACCAATTGACCCACTTTGATTTCTGGGTTCTTAACGAAAGGTTGTTCTACCAGACTGTTCTCAGCCAAGAACTTTTTCATACGACCAACAATCATTTTATCAACGATTTCTGCTGGCTTACCAGCCATGTCTGGCTGTGCGCGAATGATTTCTTCTTCTTTTGCAAGAATGTCAGCAGGCATGTCTTCGCCTTTAACGACACGAGGAGCAACTGCTGCAACGTGCATAGAAACATCTTTCGCCAGTTCGTTAGAACCGTTTTCTAGCTGAGTCAACACTGCGATTTGACCGTTACCATGTAGGTAACCACCGATTAAACCACCCTCAATGACAACCGCGCGACGAGGCGTAATGTTTTCACCGATCTTTTGAACCAAAGCTTCACGAGCTTCGCCGATCTCACCTGCCAACAAAGTCTCCATGTTGGTTTCTTTCGTGGTGAATACAACATCAGCAACTTTATTAGCAAAGGCAACAAAACCTTCATCACGAGAAGCAAAGTCAGTTTCAGAGTTTACCTCAACCAACACACCGTAAGAAGCATCATCAGCAACACGCATCACGATTGTTCCTTCCGCTGCAGTACGACCTGCTTTTTTAGCGGCCTTCATACCACTAGATTTACGAAGCTCTTCGATAGCCACTTCGATATCACCGTTAGCAGCGACAAGTGCTTTTTTACACTCCATCATGCCAAGGCCAGTACGCTCACGTAGCTCTTTTACCAATGCTGCAGATACTGCGGCCATGTTAAATCCTCTTATACCAATTCAAATTTAAAAAAGGAGGCGAGACTCTCAACCTCCCTTTAGAAACCAGCACAAACTCGAAAGTTTGCTTACGCTTCAGCCGCTTCGTTTACTTCAACGAATTCGTCAGCGCTTCCAGCAGTTGCAGAACGGCCTTCAAGAACCGCATCAGCAAACGCTGTAACATAAAGCTGAACCGCACGAATCGCATCGTCGTTAGCTGGAATGATGTAGTCAACACCATCTGGATCACTGTTAGTATCAACGATACCGATAACAGGGATACCTAGCTTGTTGGCTTCTTTGATCGCAATGCGCTCGTGATCAACATCGATAACAAACAATACGTCTGGTAGACCACCCATATCCTTGATACCACCCATAGAAAGCTCAAGTTTTTCAAGCTCACGAGTACGCATCAAAGCTTCTTTCTTAGTCAATTTGTCGAACGTACCATCATTCATTTGTGTTTCAAGCTCACGTAGACGCTTGATAGAAGCACGGATGGTTTTGTAGTTCGTCAACATACCGCCTAACCAGCGATGGTTAACGTATGGCATACCAGCACGAGCAGCTTGCTCTTTGATGGTTTTAGATGCAGCACGCTTAGTACCAACAAACAACACCTTGTTTTTGTTCTCAGCCATTTTCTTAACAAGCTCTAGAGCTTCGTTAATAGCAGGAACCGTGTGCTCAAGGTTGATGATATGAATCTTGTTACGAGCACCGAAAATGAATGGCTTCATTTTTGGGTTCCAGTAACGAGTTTGGTGACCAAAGTGTGAACCAACCTGTAGCAGGTCGCGCATAGAAACTGTAGGCATTTTACTATCCTTTTTTGGGTTACATTAAGCTTACCAGCTAAAAGCATCAGTCAAACCGGGTTTAAGGCAACCCATGACACCCCAGACACTTTCAATTTGTGCGGCAAGATCGTTAGTTTTAAGTTAATTACTCAATAGGACTTAAGTCTGTTGAGCGGGCGTTTTATACCATAAAATGACACATTTCAAAAGGCTTTATATGGCTTTTTGCCATCAAATCACTAGAATACTTTTTCTACATTGTATGGGGATTCTCAAACTTAACTCATGTAGAATAAGCAACAATTTATTAAAACCTTTTTAAGACAAAGACACTATGAGCAACGAAATCCTACAAAAAGTTGAACAACTCACTCAAAATGGCCGTGTAGAAGTACCTGTTGGCGTCACGCTTCCGGCAGCCACTCGCTTCACCGACATTAACGACATCGAAGGCATGCGCACCGCAGGCCGCCTTGCAGCAGAAGTACTGGTTATGCTGGAAGAATTTGTTGTACCAGGCGTAAGTACAGAACAGCTTGACATCATTGCTCACAACTACATGATTGAACAACAGGGTGCGATTCCTGCACCGCTTAATTACCATGGCTTTCCAAAATCTTGCTGCACTTCAGTGAACGATGTGGTTTGTCACGGTATCCCAAACGATAAAGCCTTAAAAAAAGGCGATGTGGTAAACATAGACATCACTGTCATCAAAGATGGTTACTATGGCGACACCAGTAAAATGTTTTTTGTTGGCCCAGTTGCCGCTCATGCAGAACGCCTTGCCAAAGTCACTCAGGAATGTTTATACCTCGCCATCGACATGGTAAAACCTGGTATACAACTTGGTGACATTGGTGCCGCTATTGCAGCGCACGCCCACAAAAACCATTATTCCGTGGTAGAAGACTATTGTGGTCATGGTGTTGGCACCACCTTCCACGGCGAACCTCAAGTAGCGCATTATGGCAAACCAGGCACAGGTTACACCTTAGAAGAAGGCATGACATTGACCATTGAACCTATGATTAATGCCGGTAAAAAGCAACTGAAACATTCAGGCCCAGATAATTGGATTGCAAAAACCAAAGATGGTCGTTTGTCTGCTCAATATGAGCACACACTTTTGGTCACTGCGGTCGGCGTAGAAGTCCTAACCCGTCGCCCAGAAGAAACGCGCTTTGCCTAGAAGCGCATCACTCATTTCATCAAACTGTTAAGTTATCTTGTCATTGATTGAGGCTTTTGTATGGACTTCCCTGCTTTTCCAGACGCTCCGCCACTGCTTTCTGCGGAAGAAAAATTTGAGCTTAGCCAAGCCAGCTGCTCAATTTCTCGCTATAAGGCTGTTATTGAAGAAAAAACTAACGCTTACAATGACTTATTTCACTCTCTTTACCCTATCGAAAAACTGGTAAAAGGGTTATCGGCGTTTTTTGATGAAGTGCTACAAGCCGCCTGGATTGCCAAAAACCTAGATAGCGAAAAGCATGTCAGCTTAATTGCAGTCGGTGGCTATGGACGTAGCGAACTGCACCCAAAATCTGATATTGATTTACTGATTTTAATTGAGAACGAAACCTCTGCACCAAAAGACAAACTAGAATCCTTCATTACTTTTTTGTGGGACATTAATTTGGACATTGGTCACAGTGTGCGCAGCATTAACGACTGCATAGAAATTGCCAAACAAGACATCACTATTATCACCAATCTCATTGAGTCGCGAACCTTAATTGGCCCAGACAGTCTTCACACTCATCTGCAAGCCAATATAGATACTAATAAGATGTGGGATGGCCGCTCGTTTTACAAAGCCAAGACGGAAGAGCAAAAACAGCGTCACGCCAAATACCAAAATACTGCATACAATCTTGAACCCAATCTAAAAGAGTGCCCGGGTGGTTTACGAGACATGCAGGTCATCGACTGGGTCGCCAAACGCCACTTACATACTCATCGCTTGAGTGCATTGATTGATAAACACTTTTTGTCTGAAGATGAATACATTCAAATCAAAGGGGCGGTCAGTCATTTATGGCGTATCCGTTGGGCACTGCACATGATCGCAGGGCGAAAAGAAGATCGCCTTTTATTCGATCATCAACGCACCTTAGCGAAGCTCTTTGGCTTTGACGATGACGACCTAAAACGCAATGTTGAACGCTTTATGCAGGGCTACTACCAAAGTGTGGCTGCTATACAACAACTTAACGACTTGTTGTTACAACACTTTGAAGAATCCTTCCTAAGTGGCGATGAACAAAACAATATTGAGGTCCTAAACGATCACTTTCAAGTTGCCAATGGTCAGCTAGAGGCTCGTTCTACTCACTTATTCCAAGACAAGCCTTCCTGCATGCTAGAACTTTATGTGCTGTACGGTACTCATGAGAGCATTCGAGGCATTCGCGCCAACACCATGCGCCAACTTCGTGACAGCTTAGATTTGATTGACGACAATTTTCGCAACAACAAAGTCAACACAGGCTTATTTTTAGACATCATTGCCAGTCGCTATCGCCTCACCAGCATATTGAGGTCAATGAAACACTTAGGACTGCTCGGACGTTATTTACCAGAATTCGGTGCCATCATAGGTCAGATGCAACATGACTTATTCCACATCTATACGGTCGATGCCCACACCCTTCAATTAATTGAAAACATGCGTCGCCTATGGCTGTCTGAATTCAAACAAAAATTCCCCATTTCTGCCCAAGCCATTCGCCACGTTCCGAAAGTCGAATTACTCTACATTGCAGGACTTTATCACGACATCGCCAAAGGTCGCGGCGGTGATCACTCGGAACTAGGGTGTGTTGACGCACAAGATTTCTGTGAACGTCATGGCCTATCAAAGCGCGATACCGAACTGGTTGTCTGGTTAGTACGCAATCATCTATTTATGTCGGTTACCGCACAACGCAAAGACATTTCAGACCCAGAAGTCATCTGGGAGTTCGCCAGCTATGTAAAAGACCAAGAGCACTTGGATTATCTCTTTATACTTACTGTCGCTGACATCAATGCCACCAACCCCACCATGTGGAACAGCTGGCGCGCTTCGTTAATGCGTCAACTTTACTTAGAAACCAAGCGCGCTTTGCGTCGTGGTCTGGATTCACCTATCGATGCCGACACCATTAGCGATGAACACAAGCAACGCGCGCTGGAATTTATCATTGAGCGCAATGTAGACATAGCCGAAGCGGAAGCCATTTGGGACACCATTGAAGAAGAATACTTCATTCGCTCTAACGGCGATGAAATTGCATGGAACACAGAAGCCATTATTCGTCACAGACCAAGTGACAAACCTCTTATTGCCATTACTCCGCTCGGTGGACGCAACTTCTCTGGTGCTAGCAAAATCTTTATTTACACTCCAATCAGCGACCACTTGTTTGCTGCGACTGCTGCCACCTTTGAACAACTTGGCTTAACCATTTTGGATGCTAAAATAAGCCACACCACTAACAACTTCACTCTAGATAGCTTCGTGGTAATGGACAGTAATGACACAGATACAAACCTTTATCTGGACAAACAGCGTATAGAATTGATTAAAACAACGCTTATGGAGCAACTTGAAAATCCTTCCTCTTATGGCAGCACTGTTCAGCGACACACACCGCGCATTTTGAAAATATTCAATTCACCAGCCACAGCACACTTTGTTAGCCAACCAGAAGAGGTTTGGTCAGCATTGGAAGTCACTGCACCAGATCGCCCTGGATTGCTCGCCTTAATTGGTCAATTCTTTATGCACAACAACATCATGTTGCATAAAGCAAAAATTGCCACATTGGGTGAGCGAGTTGAAGATACCTTTTACATTACCGATGACCAAGGTGAGCTGATCACTGATCCACAGCGTATGGACAGCATTTGTAACTTATTAAAAGAGAAAATTGACCGCTTCTCGCAAGCAACGGAATAACAGCACTATGAATCCACACATTCAATCTTTACATCCTTATCCCTTCCAGAAGCTTGCTGATTTGCTCGAAGGGTTAACACCGAATCCAGATAAAAAGCTGATCAAACTAACCATTGGCGAACCTCAGCACGCTGCACCTAAGGTGGCTTTGGAAGCTTTGGAAAAAAACTTAAAAGGCGTTAGTAAGTACCCAAGCACTAAAGGCGAACTAAACTTGCGTACAGCAATCAGTAATTGGGCTCAAAAACGCTTTGATTTGGATACATTAGATGCAGAGACACAAGTCTTACCCGTTACAGGCACTCGTGAAGCTTTGTTTGCTATTGCTCAAACACTTATCGGAGAAAAACCGTCACCTTTGGTAGTGAGCCCAAATCCTTTTTACCAAATCTACGAAGGCGCAGCGATTCTAGCAGGGGCTGAGCGTCATTTCTTGGCTTGCGACGCCAACAATCAATATCGCATTGATTACAGCCAAGTCAGCGATGAGATATGGCAGCGTTGCGAACTATTGTTTGTCTGCTCACCGAACAACCCTAGTGGCACAGTGACCACCTTAGAGGACTATGCCCTGCTGATCGAAAAAGCCAAGCAATTTAACTTCACCATTGTCGCGGACGAGTGTTATTCAGAAATTTACTTTGGTGACGAAGCCCCATTGGGCTTGCTCGAAGCTTGCCAAAAATTAGGCAACACGGATTATCAACATTGCTTAATTTTCCAATCTTTATCAAAGCGCTCAAATCTACCCGGGCTGCGCTCAGGTTTTGTGGCCGGCGACGCGAATATTCTGAAGCCTTTTCTGCTATACCGCACATACCAAGGCTGCGCCATGCCAATTCATCATCAGATAGCCTCGATAGCAGCATGGAATGATGAAGATCACGTGATTGAAAACCGTCAGATCTATACGCGCAAATTTGACGCAGTATTAGACATTTTGCAACCTGTTATGAAAGTGAGCAAACCCGAAGCCGGCTTCTACCTCTGGCCTGAGCTGAATATGTCGGATGAAGCATTCTGTACTGCCCTATATCAAGAAGAAGCCGTACTGGTCTTACCTGGCAGCTATTTGGGCCGTATGGTCAATGAACACAATCCGGGAAGTCAACATGCGCGTATGGCACTGGTTGCAGAAGAATCAGAATGCACTGAAGCAGCGCAACGTATTAAAGCTTTCCTCAGTCGCAGATAACTTTTATGTTATAAAACATTCGCTATAAAACACTCAGTTGGAGAAGATTACATGAGTAACTCAATTTTCGCATTTGGCCTTGGCATTGGCGCACAAAACAAAGAAGATCAGTGGCTAGAGGTTTTCTATACGGCACCTTGCCTAGGCGCGGAAAAAAGCACTTTAGACGCTATCGTTGAAAGCACTAACTATGAAAGTGGCAACAGCACCCTAGTTCTGGATGAAAGCGACCTAAATCGTCTTCACATGAATCTATTAAAAGCAGGCAACATTGAGCAAGCCGAACTGGCCTCGCGCCTAAAAGCCTCTACACAACCTGTGATTCTTTGTATATTAGCGACAGACGAAGCTCCCGCTAATCCAGCTGAAGTTTATCTAAAACTGCAATTGATTTCTCACCGTTTAGTACAACCACATGGCACAGTGTTAGACGGCATGTTTGGTCTATTGGTTAACACAGCTTGGACGAGCGAAGGCCCAATCGACGTTCGTGAATTGGCAGAACGCCAACTAAGTGCTCGCATGGAAGGCCGCACTATTGAAGTATTCAGCGTCGATAAATTCCCTAAAATGCTTAATTTTGTTGTTCCTGCTGGCATTCGTGTGGGCGATGCTGCACGTATCCGTCTTGGAGCTCACTTGGGTGAAGGCACGACTGTAATGCATGAAGGGTTTGTTAACTTCAATGCCGGTACACTTGGCACCAGCATGGTAGAAGGCCGAATTTCTGCCGGCGTTGTCGTTGGTAATGGCTCTGACTTGGGCGGCGGCTGTTCCACCATGGGCACACTTTCTGGCGGTGGTAACATTGTGATAGGTGTAGGCGAGCAATGCTTGATTGGTGCCAATGCTGGTATCGGCATAGGCCTTGGCGAACGTTGTACAGTGGAATCTGGTCTATACATTACAGCAGGTTCTAAAGTGACCTTATTGGACGAAAACAATCAAGTCGTTTCTGTAGTGAAAGCACGCGAGCTTTCTGGTCAATCCGATCTATTGTTCCGTCGCAACTCTGAAAGTGGCGCTATTGAGTGCAAAACAAACAAAACAGCCATTGCGCTTAACGAAGCCTTACACGCACACAACTAATCACCCTTAAAAAGTAGTCATGGCGTTCTCCAGTTTTGGATAGCGCCATTTTAAAATGCAACGTCATTGGAAAACACTATGTTAAATGTCTATGGCATTAAAAATTGCGACACAATGAAAAAAGCCTTTCGCTGGCTTGAAGACAACCAAATCGATTACCAATTTCATGATTATAAAAAAGTCGGTGTAAAGGCGGAACAGGCAAAAACTTGGATCGACAAACTCGGCTGGGAAAATGTGATTAATAAACGTGGTACCACCTGGCGCAAACTGGACGATACAACAAAAGAGACTATGGACGCTGAAAAGGCTGTGGAATTAATTCAACAACAACCTTCGATTATCAAACGTCCATTGATAGAGACGGCAACAGAAATGTATTTAGGGTTTAATGCTGAGCAATATGCTCAAGCATTTCACTAACGTAGAACCGGGGTATATATTCGACGCGGATCTTCTTTTTTTTGAATTATTGGCGTGACCGTGGGTGTGTACCCTGAAGTAGATACATCAGAACGAATAACGGGAACAAAGTATGATTCCTGAACGACTGGTGGCCCAATTGCATTGCACCCAGCAGTAATAAAGCTCAATAAAATAATAACGCTTCGCTTCATATGCCCACCTTTATAATCATCTCCTGTTATAGTAACAGAGTTTCTTATAAAGTAGCGAAAACCAACGAAAAGGTAAAGAATGTCTGACTTATCACCAACGCTAAAACTCGCCATTGATTTAATGTCACGTGCTTCTGTCACGCCTGAAGACGCAGGCTGCCAAGACCTGATGATTACACGCTTGGAAAAACTTAACTTCCAGATTGAAAAAATGCCTTTTGGTGAGGTAAAAAACTTTTACGCAAAGCGAGGTGATTCAGGGCCAAATTTGTGTTTCGCAGGTCATACTGATGTGGTACCAAGCGGCCCTGAGAATGAATGGAAAGTACCACCATTTGAGCCACAAATTATCGACGGTATACTTTATGGTCGCGGTGCTGCCGATATGAAAGGAAGCCTTGCAGCTATGATCACAGCAGTAGAAAATTTTGTTACTGCCTATCCTGATCATCAAGGACAAATTTCTTTCCTCATTACCAGCGACGAGGAAGGCCCCTTTGTTGACGGCACCACTCGTGTGGTGGATGCCCTTATGGCTCGTGAGGAACAAGTAGATTGGTGTATTGTTGGTGAACCTTCCAGTACGAAACAACTAGGTGATATTATTAAAAATGGTCGTCGTGGCTCCTTCAGCGGAGACTTAACGGTTTATGGTAAACAGGGTCATGTTGCCTATCCTCATCTAGCGGTTAATCCAATTCACTTAGCGACGCCTGCACTAGCAGAACTGGCAAGCACCCACTGGGATAATGGTAACGACTTCTTCCCGCCAACCAGCTTTCAAGTATCGAATATTCACTCTGGAACCGGCGCAACCAATGTGGTACCAGGCGACCTAAAAGCACAATTCAATTTCCGCTTCTCTTCTGAATTGGACTTCGACACACTCAAAGAGCGCGTGATCGCTATCCTAGACAAACATCAATTAGAGTATGACATTGATTGGACATATAATGGCCTACCATTTTTGACCAGGCCAGGGGAATTGGTGGACGCTATTGTCGATGCCGTCGAGGAAAAAGTAGGTATCATTCCTGAATTATCCACATCTGGCGGTACTTCTGATGGACGTTTCATTGCCAAAATGGGGACACAAGTGGTTGAGCTTGGCCCTGTCAACGCCACCATACACCAAATTAATGAATGCGTTGATGCCAATAGTTTAGATCAACTGAGTAATATTTATCATCGCATTTTAGAAAATTTGTTTATAAAGAACACCTAATTTTCATCATTGGCATAGTAAACAGCATGAGAGATAAGATTCACCGTCTAGCCATCAAACTTGGCAAAAATCCAAGACGGGCCCTGATTAAAATGATTCAGGGCGGCTTATTGTTTGTGTTTGGCTCGCTCATGCTGATGGTCGCTGATCGCGTTTTGAAAGATTCTTTTGCGCAGGAAGTCATCGCCTTTGCAGGCTTAATTTTAGCTGCTTGCGGTGTTATCTGGACCTTAGTAGGATACCTGTCGATGAGCGTCCTACGAATCTATCATATGATACAAAAAAGAGACGAAGACGATGCAAACTGACATCGAAATCTATGTGCTTTCCTGTCCACTAGAAAACATTATTGAGTGGCTTAAAAAAGAATTCACATTAATCAATAAGACCACTCTAAGCAAAGTCTGTACTAAGTTAAAAGTACAATATCAACAGCAAGAAATTGACGTCACCATACTGGAAGAAGCTGCTGGAAAACGCTTCACATCCGTTTGGTTTGATTCTGACCAAACCCCATGGGAAGACGATATGGCTTGTGCAAAACAAGCTTTTGCAGCCCTACAATGTGAAGTTCGCTGCAATTATCAAGGATGGCAAGAAGAAGACATACAAGATCCTGATCAATGGTGGCGCATTAATGACCAAAGTGAAGGACCTTTCATTTGGAAATAAAACACTGCCCATTCCGATCTCAGTGGCAGACAAAATAAGAGTAGAGAAATTGTAATGCAAGTAACACTTTTAAAAGGCAAACTGCACATGGCGAGCGTGACCCAAGCCGAGCTTTGGTATGATGGTTCCTGTGCTATTGATGAAGACTTAGTTAAACTCGCTGGTTTACGCGAATTTGAAAAGATTGATATCTACAACGTTGACAATGGCGAACGCTTCCATACATATGTGATTCTAGCGGAAGCAGGCTCCGGCACTATTTCCATGAATGGCGCGGCGGCGCGGCGTGTGCAAGTTGGGGATCGCGTTATCATCGCAGCTTACGGTCAATTTGAAGAACAAGAAGCCGATGCATATAAACCTAAGTTGGTGTATTTAAATAAAGATAACAGTGTAGAACGTTCCACCAATACCATTCCGGTGCAAAAAAATTAATTACTGTTTCGCTATTAGCAATGAGCACAAAAAATCCCGCGTCACCTAGGTCATGCGGGATTTTTTTAAGCTAGTATTTTTAGGTAATCGCTTTTAAGCTAGTTACTTTTTTAAGACAACACTGCTAGTTAAGAAAGAACGGCTAGAGCCGCATCGTAGTTTGGCTCATCAGCCGTTTCAGTTACCTGCTCAGAATAAATGATCTTACCTGACTCATCCACCACTACAACAGAACGTGACAGCAAACCAGCCAGTGGACCATCGGCAAAAGTCAAGCCATAATCATCACCAAAACTAGAACGGAAACTCGAGCCAGTATCTACATTATCAATGCCTTCCGCACCACAAAAGCGAGCTGTAGCAAAAGGCAAATCTGCAGATACGCAAACCACATTCACACCTTTCAGAGCCGCTGCAGACTCATTAAATTTGCGCACAGACGTTGCGCAAGTAGGCGTATCAATCGAAGGAAAAATATTTAATACCAATTTTGAACCTTGGTAATCAGCCAAGCTGCTTACTGACAAATCCATTTTAACCAACTCAAAATCAGGTGCTTGCGAACCAACAGCAGGCAATTCACCTACTGTATTGAAAGGATTACCTTTTAATGTAACTTGCGCCATTTTTATATAGCCTCTTAATAAAAACAGAAATTAACCGCGAACAATAGAAACGTTTTCAGCCTGCTTACCCTTCTCACCTTCAGTGACATAAAAGCGCACCAGCTGACCTTCCACCAAGAAACGACGACCACGTCCTCGAATAGCACGATAATGGACAAATACATCGTCACCATTTTCCATGGTAAGAAAACCAAATCCTTTAGAAGAATTGAACCATTTTACAGTACCTTGCTCCCTGTCATCATCGTCATCAAGTTGACTAGAAGATGCTGAGAAACGTGCTTGGCTAACCATGGTACCTAAATAAACAGAAAACAAAATAAAACCGAAGTATATTAGGTAATTGGTTGCAACCTCTTGTTTTAGAACCCCTGCAATTAATAGTGGCACAATCAGTGCGATGATGATGCTAACAATAAACGCGCGTAATGAAAAAAAACCGGCACTTGATGCGCCATTGGAATAATTATCTTGATTGTTCATAACAATATATCTCTTATCTCATTAAATAGTATTGTGATGCCAAATCGGCAAAGAACGCCGATTCCGTGTTAGTAAAATTGAATAAATAGATATTTTTACCAAACTCTTTCATAAATGCCATGTGAAGCCAATTAAGATAAGAGTAAAATATCCGCACTTAATTAATAGGCAATTTTCACGCCATTCTTACCGAATATATGACCGCAACATAAGTCATGTTGTTTTTTTAAGAATCGCTGAAAAAATATGAGCTTAGCTCAAACTTAAGATTAACACACAGAAGGCATCAATGAATACCTCACAAGTCAATCAACGTATCGAAGAATTGGAAATCAAACTGCAGTTTCAAGAAGATACTATCGACAGTTTAAATCATGCTTTGGTGCAACAACAAAAAGACATCATGTTGCTAAAAGAGCAATTAAACCTATTCGCAAAACAACTGGAATCTTATCGTCAGCAACAATCCATTAATGACTCAGAAAGACCACCACATTATTAAGGCAAACACTGAGCGAAAATTAATTGTGATCTAGGGATTTGATCACGTAAACATCAAAACGACCAGATTTCCCCTCAAGCTGATAAGTCGGCTCTTCTTGATTTAAAAAAGGCGCCCCTTTTGGGCGTTTCACCACCACACGATAGGCAGCCCTTTGCTTTGCCTCAACTAATAATTCATCGGCGTCTTCGTCTTTGCCTACCAAATCACGAAAGAAAGCCATTTCTTTTTTTGCGGCGGCGGAAGACTTATCAGTATGAGGATACATTGGATCAAGAAACACCACATCAAACTGAACTTGCTCGTCTATCTCGCTGATGTGGTTCCCTAGTATTGATAGTCGCGACACTATCTCAAAGACTTCGGCATGCATGCTGGCACGATAAAGACCATCTGCCAACAAATGCCTTACAAAGCCCACTCGTTCGCATAAACTCACTTGGCAACCTAGGGTCGCCAGAACGAAAGCGTCTCTTCCAAGGCCAGCTGTAGCATCTAAAACCGATAATTCATTGCGCTTATTGAGCCCCACGGCTTTAGCAATATCCTGCCCTTTGCCTCCGCCGAAGCGACGTCTATGATCTACTGCGCCAGCAGTAAAATCCACCATTACAGGCTTGGGTGCACCCTTACCTGTTTTAGCAATGGCTAGGCCCTGACTGTTTTTTAACAATAGGTAATCATAGTCGGTGACAAATTTAAGTGGTGTTTTCAGCACATAAAAAGGCAACAACAAGCTTGTGGATAAAGCCTTTGTTTCATCCACATAAACCAACTCATCTGTTGCCACTGCAATCGAATGCGCCATAGATGAATGCCCTATCGTAAATAGTCTTTATGCATAAACTACCAGTAAAAGAGCTAAGCCTAATACCAATCGATAGAGGAAAAAAGGAAAAAAACCAATGGTATTCAACCACTTCAAAAACAAATAAATACACAAATAGGCACTTATGGCAGATAGCACTACACCAGAGGTAATACTGGTCCAATCCACACTCATATGAGAGGACAAAAGCTCAATCAGCTTCAAGCCACCTGCTGCGACAATTAATGGTATTGACAGTAAAAAAGAAAATCTTGCGGCAGTTTGTCGCGTAAACCCCAAACTACGTGCGGCCGTCATGGTAATCCCTGAACGAGAGGTTCCAGGAATCAATGCCAAAGCTTGAGCAATACCAATCAATAACACACTACGCCAAGTAAAATCTTGCTCTGTTTTAAGGTGTCGACCATAACGATCAGACAACCATAACAACACACCGAAGCCTATCGTGGTATAAGCAATCACTTCGATAGAGCGCAAATAGGTTTCTATAATGTTCTCGAACAACACACCAGCCACACAAGCAGGAATGGTAGCCAGCACAATCCACCAGGCTAAGCGACTTTCGCCACAAGCTCCTTTGCCGGTAACCGAACGACACCAAGCGCAAATAATCTTCCACAGATCTTGTCGAAAATACCATACAATAGCAATCAGAGTACCGACATGCACCGCCACGTCAAATGCCAAACCTTGATCAGGCCAATTAAGCAGTTGCGCAGGTAGGATAAGATGCGCCGAGCTGGAAATAGGGAGAAATTCAGTTAACCCCTGAATCAAAGCCAAAAAAACAATCTGGTACCATAACATAAAATTACCGTTTTCCTATTCGAGGAGACTGTTTTTCCCAGCTAATCTCATCCCTTAGATAAGTCGGAATCGCCTCATAAGCCGATACCGTTTCCCCTTTTTCGAATTTGATTGCAGCCAGCTCAGCAATACAAGCTGCTCGCGGTGCGAACTCATCAAACACGAATTGAGGAGCAGACGGCAATAAAGCAGCAAGTTGCTCGGCATAACACCAGCCAGAACCCACCCCATTGTATTCATAAGAAAATGACAGTAACTGCTCAGGATTGATGACTTGCTCTGCTTGCAAGCACTCAATCTGATAACCCTGTGCATTTTTGTCCAGCTGGTAGCCCGCCATGTAAATCTCACCCATACGAGCATCCAGCGCAGCCAACCATTTGTGCTGACCTGATTTTTGAAACCCCTCTAATGCCAAGGCTTCTAATGTAGACACTGGCACCACAGGCAAATCGGCACCAAAAGCAAGCCCTTGCACAACACCTGCACTAATTCGGAGCCCTGTAAAAGAACCAGGTCCACGACCAAAAGCAATGGCGTCTAAATCCGCTAAGGTTAATTTTGCCTGCTGTAGAATCTGCTCTACCATTGGCAAAATCAGATCATTATGCTGGCGTGGCGCCATACGAAAATCTTCCAGCACCACACCATCAATATTCAACGCCACAGAACAAGCTGGCGTTGACGTATCTATCGCAAGAATGACGGTCATTGAATCATTAAGCCTGCAAAGAAGATAACAAGTTTTGTTTGATTTCGTTTAGGTCACCTACACCATTCACTTTGACAAATGTTGGCGCCGTAGTGCTGTCAGCTTTTTGCCAGTCTTGGTAGTAACCAATCAGAGGGGCTGTTTGTTCGTGGTAGACACCTAGGCGTTTACGAACCGTTGCTTCGGTATCGTCAGCACGTTGGATTAAATCTTCTCCCGTAACATCATCTTTGCCAGCCACTTTTGGTGGATTATAAACAAGATGGTAACTACGACCAGACGCTTCATGAACACGACGACCGCTCATACGCTGAACAATTTCTTCGTCGGCGACATCGATTTCAACAACGTAATCAATCTTAACGCCAGCTTCTTTTAGGGCATCGGCTTGTGGAATGGTACGTGGAAAGCCATCAAACAAAGCGCCTTTCACACAATCGTCTTGAGTTAGACGCTCTTTGACTAAGCCGATTATAATGTCATCGGACACGAGCTGACCAGCATCCATTACGGCTTTCGCTTTCAAACCTAATTCGGTGCCAGCTTTTACCGCTGCTCGCAACATATCGCCTGTTGAAATTTGTGGAATGCCGAACTCTTCGGTAATAAACTGGGCTTGCGTACCTTTACCGGCACCAGGTGCACCTAATAGTATTACTCGCATAATAAAGTCTCCAAAAGAAACGTTAACTGATTCGCAAGGATGACTGACACAATACCAACTAGACGCTCCTAAAAAGGTGCGCAAAACAGAGTGTACAGGCAAACCAATTGCATACTTAAAAATTGAATGGCCGCCAAGCATAACTAAGCAGCCCTTCATTATGCAAATTTACCTGCCATTTTTTGCCATTTTCTTTCTCATACTCACTATTTATTAAATTATTTGATTCATTAGCCCGTATTTTGCATACCGCTGGCAATACCTGCCATGGTAATCATCAAGGCTTTGTTCACCTGAGCATTTTCTGGGTCACGTCGACTACGGTATAAAAGCTCTGCTTGCAGATAGTGCAAAGGGTCAATGTAAGGGTTACGCACATCGATTGATTGACGAATGGTTTTGTTGTCCTCAATTAAACGCTCTTGCTGCTTAAGCATTTTCACCAGCTCACTGACCTGATGCAATTTTCCACGTAATAATCGACCTAGCCCCTGCAATTCATCAGGCACCAAACGTTTTTCATAATATTCAGCAATTTCCGGTTCCGCTTTTGCCAACACCATGTCTAACATATCAAGATAAGCACCAAAGAAAGGCCATTTGGCGTGCATTTCTCGTATTTTATCTAGGTTACCAGATTCCATGGCTTGTTCTATTGCACTCTCCGCTCCCAACCAAGCTGGTAGCATTAAACGAATCTGCATCCAGGCGAAAATCCATGGAATGGCTCTCAGGCTTTCTACTCCACCATCCAAACGTCGACGCGCTGGTCGAGAACCTAATGGCAACTTCGCCAACTCCTGCTCTGGCGTTGTAGCACGAAAGTAAGGTACAAAGTCTTCATGACCACGCACAATAGAACGATACTGATTCATGCCCACTTCCGCCATTTCATCCATAATCGCGCGCCATTCTTCTTTTGGCGCTTCGGCTGGTAATAAAGTCGCTTCCATCACAGCAGAACAATAAAGCTCCAAGGAGCGCACAGCGATATCTGGAATACCAAATTTGAAGCGAATCATCTCGCCCTGCTCGGTAACACGAATCGCTCCGTTTACGGAACCAGGCGGCTGCGACAAGATAGCCACGTGAGCAGGACCACCACCACGCCCCACCGTGCCACCACGACCATGGAATAACGTCAGGTGAATACCATGTTTCTGACATAAGCGTGTTAAGGCTTCCTGAGCACGATATTGACCCCAAGTCGCGGCAATCTGACCCGCATCTTTGGCCGAATCAGAATAACCTATCATGACTTCCTGATGACCATTGATATAAGACTTATACCAAGGCATAGAGAAAAGTTGTTCTATAATTGGCTCAGCATTGTCCAAGTCCGCTAAGGTTTCAAACAAAGGCACAATACGCATAGGAAAGCTGACACCAGATTCTTTCAACATGAGCGCAACGGCCAGTACATCGGAAGGCGCACTGGCCATGGAAATAACATAGGACCCAAAAGAGCTTTTCTCTCCTTGCGCTATCATGGCAAAGGTATCCAGCACTTCTTTAACCTCATCTGTCGGTGACCAGTCCAATGGTAACAATGGGCGTTTCGAATTCAACTCTGCCAATAAGAAGGCTTGACGAGATGCTTCGTCCCACTCAGCATAATCACCCAGCCCATAAAAGCGCGTAATGGCAGACAAAGTGTCAATGTGACGAGCAGAATCTTGACGCACATCTAAACGCACCAGCGTCATACCAAAGGTAGCGGCACAACGAATCAAATCCAGTAGTGATCCGTTAGCGATCACCTTCATGCCACAGTCTAATAAGGATTGATAACACAACACCAAATCACTAATCAGCTCTTCACTATTGAGAAAAATGTCATGCTCTGGCACAGGGTTACCATCCAAACTGGCTTTGGCCCAATTCTTGGTGGCGCGCATTTTGGTTTCTAGGTGACGCAACACTTCACGATAAGGCTGAGCACTGTCTCCAACACGCTGACGCAATGCATCATTACACTGAACCATAGAAAACTCTGAACGCAACAGATTTAAATCTTTGATGTATAAATCGGCCGCCATCCAACGAGCCAATAAAGCCACTTCCTTGGTTACTTTATGGGTTACATTCGGGTTGCCATCACGGTCTCCCCCCATCCAGGTCGCGAAACGAATAGGCGCTAAGTCCAATGGCAAATGCTCTTGATCAGAGTATTGACTAAATTGTTCATCCAACTGACGGAAAAAACGGGGCACAGCTTGCCATAAGGATTGTTCAATAACAGCAAAACCCCACTTAGCCTCATCCACCGGCGTTGGACGCTCTTCGCGAATCTCATCCGTATGCCAAGCTTGCGTGATAATCTCTTTGAGGCGACGTATATGCTTAGTTTCTTCCAACGGCAGAATATTGTCTTTATCGAGGGCTTCCAGTTCACTGGAAATATTATCGTATTTGCGAATCAAAGAACGTCGCACCACTTCTGTTGGATGCGCGGTTAACACCAGTTCAATAGACTGATCTTGCAATGCTTTGATCATTTGCTCAGGGCTGTATTTTTGCTCTGCCAAACGACTTAACAGATCGCCCACTGGGTTATGGTAAACCCCCAAACTTTCATTGGTACGACGACGATGAACACGATGATATTGTTCAGCAATGTTGGAAAGGTTTAAAAACTGATTAAAGGCGCGAGCAACGGGAACAATTTCTTTATCATCCAGCGCTTCTAGGGCTTCAATAAGAGCAGCTGAATCTCCTGACTGACGACCATCCTTAGAAAGTAAACGAATTTTTTCTACGTTTTCGAGGAAGTCTTCTCCTAAGTGATTACTCATGCTTTCACCGAGACAATCCCCCAGCAATCTAACATTCTCACGCAATGACGCCTGACGATCACTCACCTAAACCTCCTAAAGTACCGTACACATTTATTGAGTCGCGTTATTATTTATTGTGTTACAAAGCTATAAACCTTCGCTTTTAGCTTGTTCCCAATAACGGTCTAATTCTTCTAACGAACAATCTGTTAGCTTTCTTTGTTCTGCTGCTAACAAAGTCTCGATTCTAGCAAAGCGGCGTCGAAATTTACTATTGGTTTTCTGCAAGGCAATGTCTGGAGAAACCTGTAAATGACGCGCTAAATTGGTGACAGCAAACAAGACATCGCCCATCTCTGACGTTACATGATCTTGCTCACCAGCCACAATGGCTTCTTCCAATTCAGCCAATTCTTCATGAATTTTAGCAAATACAGGCTGAATATCGGGCCAGTCAAAGCCAAACTTTGCGGCTTTTTGCTGAAGTTTCACCGCTTGCATCATGCCTGGCATGGACACTGGCACATCATCCAAAATGCCCCGTGGCGGTTGCTGCGCTTTTTCTTGTGCTTTGATGTTTTGCCATTGTGCAGACATTTCTTCCTCAGATAAATGGCATGGTTCACCGAACCGCTGTAAATCTCCATCGGGAAAGATATGTGGGTGACGGCGCAACATTTTGCTCACTATGGCATCGACCACATCATCAAAGTTGAAACGCCCTTCTTCCTTAGCAATTTGAGAGTAAAAGATCACTTGGAATAATAAATCCCCAAGCTCGTCTTTTAGATGCTCAAAATCTGCCCTTTCTATTGCATCAATGACCTCATAAGCTTCTTCTAACGTATAAGGCGCTATGCTCTGATAGGTTTGCTTTTTGTCCCAGCTGCAACCAAATTCTTTGTCGCGCAAACACGCCATTAAATACTCTAAACCTTGGATGGCTTCGCTCACGCGTCTTTCTCTCTAAACACATTTAATACATTGGGTAACTGATTGATACGATGCAGTAATTTACTCAACACACTCAACTCTCCTACTTCGATTGTAAAGCGGATGTTCGCAGTATGATTTTCCTTGGCAGACAAGGTATTCATTGACAATAAATTGACCTTCTCATTCGCCAACAAGCCCGTAATATCATTTAATAACCCCGTGCGATCATAGGCTTCCACTTGAATGTTAACAGGATATTGATTGTCAACTCGCTCCCCCCAACTTACATCAATAATACGTTCTGGCTCATCCATGCCAAGCTGAATAATATTGATGCAATCTTGACGGTGAACCGATACACCACGCCCCTGAGTAATATACCCAGTAATGTCGTCGCCAGGAATGGGCGTACAGCATTTAGCCATTTGTGTCAGTAGTTTACCAACCCCTAGAATATGAATGTCATCGTCTGAAGATTTGTGACGACTCTTTTTCAAACGAATTGGACGCGTACTTGCCGCTTCACCATCCACAGTAAAAAATTCATCGATCACTCTAAGCACACGGGCTAGCTGGATATCGCCAGCCCCTAAGGCCACATACACTTCGTCAGCGTGTGAGAAGTTAAAACGAGAAGCGACAGTGGCAAGGTCAATACGACTCTCTTCAATGCCCAATCGCTTCAACTGTTTGTCCAACAAAGCCCTACCCGCTTCCAGATTCTTCTCACGATCTTCTTTTCTAAACCAGCTCTGAATTTTGGCGCGTGCTCGATTGGTCTGTACGTATCCCAATGTTGGGTGTAACCAATCACGGCTCGGACCACCCTCTTTGGTGGTTAAGATTTCGATCTTATCACCGGTTTTAAGATGGGTTACCAGTGAAATGATCTTGCCGTTAACTTTAGCGCCACGGCAACGGTGGCCAATTTCTGTGTGCACACGATAGGCGAAATCTACTGGTGTGGCATTGATTGGTAAATCCACGACATGGCCATCCGGAGTGAACACATAAATTCGATCTTGTTCAATATCACTGCGCACTTGTTCAGATAAGGATTCCAAATCCCCCTGTACTTCATGGAAGTCTAATATGGTTCTGAGCCACTGCAACTTTTCTTCGTAACTGCTGCTGTTAGAACTTAAATCCGTCCCCTTATATTTCCAGTGAGCACACACCCCCAATTCTGCATCTTCGTGCATTTTGTGCGTACGAATCTGAATTTCCAATGCTCGACCTTGCGGCCCAACTACGGCTGTGTGAAGAGACTGATAGCCATTGGATTTAGGATTACTGATATAATCATCAAACTCTTGAGGAATGGGCTTCCACAAGTTATGAACAATACCTAAGACGCCGTAACATTCCATTGGCTCATCAACCAAAATACGCACAGCGCGCACATCATAGACTTCATCAAAGCCAATGTTTTTACGCTTCATTTTGCGCCAGATACTGTAAATGTGTTTAGCACGTCCCATTAAGTCAGCATGAATGTTAATACCCTTTAAACGTTGATCAAGTAAGTTAATCACATCATCTATATACTGTTGACGATCAAGGCGTTTTTCATCCAACCATTTAGCGATGCGCTTATATTCGGTTGGGTACAAATAACGAAAAGAGAGATCTTCCAATTCCCACTTGATGTGGCCAATGCCTAAGCGATGAGCCAATGGCGCATAAACACTTTGCACTTCAAGAGCAACAGCAACACGACGATCTTCATCTTGATACTTAGCTTCTTTGATAGCACAAGCTCGCTCAGCCAGTTTAATCAGCACGACTCGTACGTCGTCAATGATGGACACCAGCATTTTGCGCAAGGATTCAAGCTGATTTTCATTACTGCCCAGTACTTCAGCGGCGCTATCTGCAGTAAGATTCTTGGACACTTCCCCCATGCGAATAACACCTTCTACTAAGGAGGCAACCTTACGGCCAAACATATCCACAACACGAGTTAACGGCAGCTGATCTTCGCGAACGGCTCGATACAATGCCGCGGCAACCAAGGAGTCCTGATCAGCACGAAAACCAGATAAAATTTCGACCATTTCCAAACCAGCTCGGAAAGTACTGGCCTGCGGCCCCCAATATGAAGGTCGGGCACACTGAAGTTCGGCTTGGCGCGACAGTTCACAAGCCATACGTAAGGGGACACGCGCACTGTCATCAATTAACTCGGCAAAACCCGCCATCCAAGCGTCGATATCAACACTGCCATCCTCTAACACTGGATGGTCTTTTCTTACTGTTACCATTTATCCGCCCTTTTTGTTACTTCTTGCTTTGCAACAGCATCATGGTTTCCACATGAGAAGTCTGCGGGAACATATCCATTAAACCTGTTTTTATTACTTGATATCCATTTGCCACCAGATACTCCGCATCTCTTGCTAATGTAGAAGCGTTGCAAGAAACATACAAAATTTGCTTAGGAGCCATTTTAATCATGGTATCTAAGAACTCAAACGCGCCAGCGCGAGGGGGATCCAAGAGTACTTTGGTAATTTTCTCATGCTGTAAAGCTCGAGGTGGCGCTTGCGTTAAATCCGCAGACAAAAAAGACACATTCCCTAGTGCATTATAATCTGCATTGTGTCGTGCTGAGTCCACCATACTTTCCAGTAATTCAACACCTATCACCTTGCCAGCCCGTTGTGCTAATGGCAAAGAAAAATTGCCCACCCCACAAAACAAATCCAACACCACATCTTCTTGTGTCGGCGCCAACCAAGATATGGCTTGCCCTACCATTTTTTGATTCATCTTGTCATTCACTTGAATAAAGTCTTGTGGATGATAAAACAAACGCAAGCCTGACAATTCATAATAGCGCATCTGCTCGGCAGACACCTTGGCTTTGCTCTCATTTGGTGCTTGCCAATACAAATTCAGCTGTTGCTGTGCAGCCCAATTCTCACATTGTTGTCGCTGCTCAGGAGACAGCACGTCAACTAGACGCAATACAACCGATACTCCCTTGTCGTCTGACAATAATTCGACATGGCCAAGTACAATAAAAACACCAGTCTCAGCCAACATATTTTTTAGCGACTGAAACACTTGCTGTAGTGTAGGCGTTAATACCTGACAGGTTTTGATGTCGATCACTTGGTTAGAGGATTTACCACGAAATCCCATCACTAAATTGCGAGTTTTATTCTGTATAGAAACTCGTGCTCGACGTCGGTAACCTGTGTCTTCCGCGTACAGGGCTTCAATGTCTTCTGCCAAACAGAGGTTACGCAGTTGTCCTGCCAACCATTGATGCTTAGCTTGACGTTGTGCAGTGCCTTCAAGATGCTGAAAACTGCAACCGCCACACTGAGTATAGTGCGCACAAATAGGCTCAACTCTTTGCTCACTAGAGGTAATAACTTCTCGCAGGATGGCCTCATCAAAACGGCGCCCCAACTTGTTAACCTGAGCCGTTACTGTTTCGCCCGGCAAAGCACCATCTATAAAGGTAACTTTACCATCAAGACGGGCCACGCCTTTGGCTTCATGGGTTAAGCCGTCAATACAATAAGTTTGCAATGGCCCTAATGAAGAGCGTTTTGGGCGGCGCTGGTTGGCATTTCTTCTTCTCAAGATAGACTCTTTCGTTGACAATGAGATGGGCAATGCAAACATTTTACCCCATCTCAAATTAGATCAATAACACAGTTAATCGAATACACCCGTAGACAGGTAGCGATCTCCGCGGTCACACACTATGGCGACAATAACCGCATTGTTAAGGGTTTCCGATAACTTCATGGCCATGGCAACAGAACCACCAGAGGAAACGCCACAGAAGATGCCCTCTTCTTTGGCTAAACGACGCATGGTTTGCTCCGCATCTTGTTGAGAGACATCCATTACCTGATCCACTCGAGAACCATCAAATATGGCTGGCAAGTATTCTTGCGGCCAACGTCGAATGCCCGGAATGCTGGCGCCATCTTGTGGTTGCAAGCCAATAATCTGCACCTCAGGGTTTTGCTCTTTTAAATATTGCGACACCCCCATGATGGTTCCAGTGGTACCCATTGAACTAACAAAGTGCGTTACTGTACCTTGGGTCTGCTGCCAAATTTCGGGTCCAGTTGACACATAATGCGCATTAGGGTTATCAGGATTAGCAAATTGGTTTAACACTTTACCTATGCCTTGGGCCTGCATCTCTTGCGCTAGATCACGAGCTCTTTCCATACCTTCAGCTTTGCTAACAAGATGCAAAATAGCACCGTAAGCCGCCATGGCAGACTTACGCTCTTGGCTCATATTATCCGGCATAATAAGATGCATTTTATAACCTTTGATGGCGGCCGCCATCGCCAACGCTATGCCGGTATTGCCACTGGTTGCTTCAATTAAACTGTCTCCAGGTTGAATATCACCACGTTGCTCAGCCTGCAATATCATGTTTAAGGCGGGACGATCCTTTACTGAACCGGCTGGGTTTTGTCCTTCCAATTTTAATAAAATGGTGTTACTTGGATTTGGGTTGATTCTCTGCAGGCGAACTAACGGGGTTTGCCCAATTAAAGATTCAATTGTTGAATACTCAATCATAATAAAACTTCGTTGACATTAATAACGGACAGAATGACACTAACAAAGGTGCTCTTGTTACTTGGATTGGGTCTCTGTGTTTAGCGCACATACTAGTGTGCTTTATTAGACCGACATTTTGAATTGGCCGCCAAGCGAATTACAAAATCAATCTGAAATACATAAAAGCTTCCACTCAATACGCCTATTTAAGAACACTTAACAGTAAGAGTACAATAAGAAAGCGTTATAAACTTAGTTTCTATATTGAAAGGCTGTAGCCATGATCAACAGATACTCCATTATTCTAGTATTTTTGGCTGTTCTTCTCAGTGCTTGTGATATTCAACAAGACAGCTTTCAGCAACTTTCTAATCAAGAACTTCGTACTCAATGGCGTGAATGCATTTATAATTCTTCTAAAAATCAACAAACAATTTGCCAAAACTATGAAGTAGAATGCCAACAACGAGAAAAGCAAGATAACTTTGCCTGTTATTAGACAATGCTAATATTAACATAGGATGCCATGATAAATATTCGCTTACCTCGCCTACGCCTGAATCACAGTAGCAAGTTATTTTTGTCCCTGTTTGCGCCTGTTTTTATTATCTCTATTTTGTCTTGTGTTTTTTTAGTATCTACTCGTTTTCAAGACCTAGACAACAATCTTTATCAACGCACCAGCCATATTACCGAACAAGTTGCCGCCACCAGCGAATATGCTATCGTCTTCTCAGATCAGAATATGATGTATCGTATTTTGCAAAATGCTTTAAGTAACCAATACGTAAGCAGCATTCAACTTTATAACAGTGAACAAAAAATCATTGCCGAGCTAGGCACGGAATTCGCGATTGAAAGATCACCATTTCCAACCAATAACGAGCTGCTTAATTATCCCAATCATTTATTGTCAATCGGCGCGATTCATTACAGTAATAATGCATTAGACGGTGCATTTAACCCACAAGCCGACTTGTTCAGTCCTATCAATCAAAAAAATCTCATTGGCTGGGTAAAAATCCAAGCAGACACAGCGGTTGTTAGCATTGAAAAATACCAATATGCCAGCTTAATTCTAATCGTATGGTTTCTCTTCAATTTAGTATCAGGCTTGATTACTCTTCGTATAACTAAAAATCTCTCACAACCCATTCGCAAACTTGAAGACGCCTTAAATAAGCTCACTAAAGAACAATTCTCTTCTGCCAAACTCATGCGACTACCAACAGAATACCAAGGCTTACAACGAGATATACTGATGCTCACAGAGCGGTTAGAACAACATCGCAGTGACTTGAATCTCGGCATTGAGCAAGCAACAGAAGACTTGCGCCGCAGTATGGACAGCATGGAAGAAAAAAGCGCTCAGCTTCACATCGCCAATCGTGAGGCAATGGAATCCAATCGCCTCAAATCACAATTTTTGGCTAACATCAGCCACGAAGTTCGAACGCCATTAAATGCTATTCTAGGCTACACAAAAACCTTACAAAAAGGCGTCAAAGACTCACAGCACAAACTCTATGTGGATACCATAGAACAATCTACTAACAGTCTGTTGGCGATCATTGGCGATATTTTAGACTTCTCTAAAATAGAGGCGGGTAAACTCAGTTTAGAGAGCAACCACTTTAACCTCCGAGCACTGATTGACGATGTTTATCAAACACTTAGCATCAACTTGTTAACAAAAGAAAAACAGATTGATTTGGTGACAGAATACGATACGCAAGTCCCAGAATGGATTATTGGTGACAGTACACGCGTTCGCCAAATACTGACCAATTTAATTGGTAATGCCATTAAATTCACTCATCAGGGATCGGTCAAGACAAAAGTCTCATGCCAGACACAAGCTGACAATAAGCTCGCCCTGTCGTTCCAAATCATTGATACTGGCATCGGCATCCCAGAACACAAAATAGATCGCCTGTTTAAACCATTTTCACAAGTAGATACCAGCACAACACGCCAATTTGGAGGCACCGGACTAGGCTTAGTCATCAGTAAAAAACTAGTGGAGCAAATGCAAGGTAAGATAGAAGTGAGCAGCGACCCCAGTATTGGCTCCACATTTCGCTTTACACTCAAACTACAGGCCTCACCTAATTTAATGGATCAAAAAGACCCATTGGATTGTCATATTATTCTTTTGGAACCCAGTAACACCTATCGCGCCCATTTATCCAGCTACTTGCAAAGCATTGGCGTCAAAAGTATTCGCTGTAGCGACATAGAACAAATGATTTCCGCACTACAAGATAAAGCTAAGCAGACGGATGGGTTGCTTATCAGCTTAGGGGCGGATGAAGACAATGTGGAAGAAGCACAAGAATTGATTCGTTATGCAGCGAAGCATTACGCCATCCCCAGTATACTCTTGATCCAACCCCCAAGAAGCATTGCCCAACATTCAGAATTGAAAGACTTATGCAGTGAAATTTTACTGAAACCCATTAGTCACGATCGTCTCTATAAAGCCTTGTCAAACATAAACCAATCTGTGATTCAATTAGAAGATGTAAGTCCGCTAGAGGAGATCGACTCTCCACGTCAAGGCTTGCGAATTCTTGCCGTAGACGATGCCCCCATTAATCTACAATTACTCAGTCACTGGCTACAACCTCATGGTATTCAGGTAAGCCTAGCCTACAGTGGTCAACAAGCCTTAAAAATAGCCACTGACAACGCCTTTGATCTGATCTTTATGGACATTCAAATGCCTGAGATGGATGGCATGGAAACCACTCGTCAATTACGTCAATTAAAAGGCTATGAAAACACCCCTATTATTGCTTTGACGGCTCATGCTTTGGGCTCGGAGCAGCAACAAATTCTCGCCAGTGGCATGAACGCCTATCTAACCAAGCCGATCGATGAAGACGTACTGTTCAGAACCATAGATGATTGGTGTTCCAATACGGAAACCTTCCAACAACAAATAGACGCTACCTTAGAAAATATTTTTGACGTACAAAAGGCACTCGATATCGTCAATGGCAAGACAGAAATCGCCAAAGAAATGTTTACCATGTTGGCGGATTCGTTAGAGAGTGAAAAGAAACTTGTCTTACACCATCTAGAAAATCAGGACTCCGAGAAACTCATTGAGGTGGTACACCGTATTCACGGTGCTTCCAAATACACAGGCACCATTAATATTGCACGACAAGCCGGCTTTTTAGAAACGCATTTAAAGGAGTTGGGCATGGAAGACGCTGCTGGCGTTGCGGAAGACTTCCTGCAAGCCATTGATGACCTTCTCAACCATCGTGAACTTATCCGCTGGCCTCAAGAATAACAAATGCTTGCGCATAAGCGATCTCGTCCGTCAGGCTAAGATGCCAGTGAACCCCTTGATCAAAGCGTGCTGCAATGCTGTCATCCACTTCTAAACAAGGTTGACCAGACGGTAAATTGATCACATTAAAGTGCTGAAAACTCACTCCTGCCCCTATTCCTGTTCCCAAAGCCTTGACGGCGGCTTCTTTGGCCGCAAAGCGTTTAGCAACATAAGCATTGGCTTGGTCTGGATGCGCAATCGCTTGCCAGCGCTGCTTTTCTTGCGGAGTTAAAATACGCTCCACAAAGCGCTCACCCAAGCGCTCAATCGAGTTTGCTATGCGCGCAATTTCCACTAAATCCGTACCCACACCAATAATCAATTTACTTGCCTCTTTACCCTAATTAATTTGTCTTCTCACCATTAACCTTGCGAAGGATTCTCTTGAGGAACAAGACGAAACACAGGAACCCCCATTAAACGTTCGCCTTGGTAGTCACTGTTTGGTAGCAAATCCCTGGCACTAATAGGTTTACCATGCAGCAAGTCATCCAACCAGTAACGGTGCAAGACCTTAGCGAGACTTAACACCTGTTTATCTCGCCACAATCCGGCATCATAATTCAGTGCCAATTGTCCCTCAACAAATAACAACGGCGCTTGCTTTAGCTGATCACCGTAATATGGGCGCAAACCAAACTGAGCATCAAATTGATACATTTGCTGAGCTTGAACTGACTCGCCACGCCCTGTGGACGCCATATTAATACCAGCCCCTAATTCTGCAAACAAACCCACCTCAAAGCGTCTTAATATGGGTGCTGCCGGCGCACCTGAGTGTAAGCTATCAATCAACCATTGATAAAGGTGGTAGACATCACTCAATGGAAGATTACTGGGCAATAATTTGGTCAGTAATTCATGAACATACAAGGCAGCGTATAAACTCAACCCTTGTAATGTCTTAGGAGCAGACAAAGATTCTAAACTCTTAATAGTCTTAAGGTCAGTACGTCCCGAATATTCCATTTCGTAACACAAAAAAGGCCCAGGTAAGACCCGAGCCTCTTTCTTCGGTAAGCGCCAGACACCTCGCATCAAACCCTGTTCTTGCGTCAAACAATCTACCAGAACCTTGTTATCCTGAAAGGGTCGGGTATGAATCACATACGCATTGGCGCGCATCAGAATCAGTCTTCCTGATAGCCCAAACTGGCCAACGCACGCTCATCGTCAGACCAGCCAGAACGCACTTTAATCCACAAATTCAGCATCACTTTATGCTGGAACAAGTCTTCCATATCGATGCGAGCTTCTTTACCAATCAGTTTAATTTTCTCACCACGATCACCAATGATGATGCGTTTCTGGCCATTACGTTCCACCAAGATCAAGGCGCTAATATGAATAGCCGATTCTTCGTAAACAAATTCTTCAATTTGCACGGCCACTTCGTAAGGCACTTCTTGCCCCAACTGACGAGTGATTTTCTCACGCACAATTTCTGCCGCTAGAAAACGTGAACTGCGGTTCGTTATTTGATCTTCAGGGTAATACTGCATACCTTCAGGCATGTAGCTTTCAACCAGACGCTCAAGACGATCTAAATTCTTATTACGTAAAGCAGAGATAGGCACAATTTGCGCAAAATTCATGCGCTCAGAGAAGTTGGCCAAACGGGGCAACAGTTCTTCTTTCTGCTCAAGCTGATCCACCTTGTTTACCACTAAGATCACAGGACAAGAGGCGTGCTTCACCTTTTGCAATACGGATTCGTCTTCTTCAGTCCAGCGATCGGCATCCACCACAAACAATACCAAATCCACGTCTTTTAGAGCGGCGGCGGCAGTACGGTTCATCATGCGGTTAATGGCTTTGGTTTCACCCAAATGCAGTCCGGGTGTATCCACATAAATCGCCTGTACATGACCTTCGGTTTTCACACCCAATATTTGATCTCGTGTGGTTTGTGGCTTACGAGAAGTAATGGACAATTTTTGTCCTAGAATGTGATTCAACAAAGTGGATTTCCCCACATTAGGACGACCCACAATGGCAATGTAACCGCAATGAGTTACTTCGACGTCAGACATTCGTTTGTTCCAATTTTTCTAGCGCTTTAGCAGCCGCATTTTGTTCCGCAATGCGACGACTGTTACCACTGCCTTTTATGGCTTCACTGCACAATTCAATATGGCAATGGACATGGAAAGTCTGATCGTGAGGTTCTCCCACAATATCAACCACATCGTACTGAGGCAAAGCATGCTTACGCGCTTGCAGATACTCTTGCAAACGGGTTTTGGCGTCTTTCGTCACCACTTTCAGAGAGGTTGCGTTCAAACGCTCTTTGTACCACTCCAAAATATGTTGACGACAAACGTCCATGCCGGCATCCAAGTACATAGCTCCAATAATGCCCTCAACGCTGTCAGCCAAGATAGAATCACGGCGAAAGCCGCCACTTTTCAATTCGCCTGCCCCCAACTTAAGGTAATCACCTAACTGAAACTCGCGCGCCAATTCCGCCAAGGTATCACCCTTAACCAATGACGCACGCAGACGACTTAATTCCCCTTCCTTGGCTTTTGGAAAACGATGAAACAAGTCTTCCGCAATCACATAATTGAGAATTGAATCACCCAAGAACTCTAAACGCTCATTATTCTTACCGCCATAACTACGGTGCGTCAGCGCCAGTTCAAGCAACCCAAGGTCAGCAAAATAGTAACCAATTCGCCGACACAACTTCTGATAAAGTGAACTCAAAATGTCTCCAATTATTATTTATTCAATCAAACCGTTATTCTTAAAGCTTGGGAGGCTGAGAAACTTATCCCAATGCAACCAAACATAAAATGCTTGGCCTTTCATATTCTCTTCTGGTACAAATCCCCAAAAACGACTGTCAGCACTGTTATCGCGGTTATCTCCCATCACAAAGTAATGACCTTCTGGAACAACCCAATCGCCCTCATGTGGGGTATTACGATTGCTGTTGTAAATATCGTGCTCTACTCCGCCCAAGTTTTCTTGATATAAAGTCACAGGTTCTCGGTTAGGATTAAGCGAGATAGGCAAATCGGCCACAAAGTCTTTGCTCACTTGCTCACCATTAATGGAGAGGATTTTGTTGTGGTAACTGATTTTGTCACCAGGCAAACCCACTAAACGTTTAATATAGTTCAGACTTGGATCAAGTGGGTATTTAAACACCACCACATCGCCACGTTTAGGTTCGGTGGTTTCAAACAGTGTAGTATTGGTGACAGGCAAACGAATACCGTAATCAAACTTATTTACCAAGATAAAATCGCCAATCTGCAAGGTCGGCAACATAGAACCTGATGGAATTTGGAAAGGCTCCACCACAAAAGAACGCAAACCAAAAATAACCGCAATAATTAGGAAGTAGGATTTGATTTCTAATACCAACTTTGGTGTATCGGCCAAACGCTCTTTCGCGTCTTTACTCAAGGTCTGTTTAGCGTCCTCACTCATACTTGCTAATACTTGCTTGCGCTTCGGTGCAAAGACAATTCTGTCGTACAACCAGAAAACACCGGTAAACAAGAAGGCAACAGCCAGTATTAATTCAAAATCAAACCCCATACTTCATACTCCATCGGGATGCGTGTGCATCATTTGGTTGTCTAATTAGCTGTCCAACTGTAAAACCGCTAGGAAGGCAGATTGTGGTACTTCAACGTTACCTACCTGCTTCATGCGCTTCTTACCTTCTTTCTGCTTCTGCAAGAGTTTCTTCTTACGACTCACATCACCACCGTAACACTTAGCCGTTACATTTTTACGTAACGCTTTTACTGTGGTACGAGAAATAATTTTAGCGCCGACGGCACCTTGAATTGCCACATCAAACATCTGACGCGGAATCAAATCTTTCATCTTTTCACACAAAGCACGACCTTTGAATTGCACATTATCTTTATGCATGATCAAAGCCAATGCGTCCACACGCTCACCATTGATCAGAATGTCCAAGCGACATAAAGATGCCGCACTAAAGTGCGAGAAGCTGTAATCCAAAGAAGCAAAACCACGGCTACACGATTTTAATTTATCAAAGAAATCCATCACCACTTCGTTCATTGGCAATTCGTAACGCAATTGCACCTGACGACCAACGTATTGCATGTCTTTTTGAATACCACGTTTTTCCACACACAAAGTAATGACATTACCCAAGTATTCTTGTGGTACTAGGATGTTGGCCTCAACAATCGGCTCACGCATTTCCTTCACCGTACCTGGGTCTGGCATTTTCGAAGGACTGTCCACGTAAACGACTTCACCACTGTTAAGCTCGATTTCGTACACTACTGTCGGTGCTGTGGTAATCAAGTCAAGGTTGTATTCGCGCTCCAAGCGCTCTTGGATGATCTCCATGTGCAACATACCCAAGAAACCACATCGGAAACCAAAGCCCAACGCATCCGAACTCTCTGGTTCGTAGAACAAAGAGGCGTCGTTGAGAGTCAATTTACCCAACGCCACACGGAAATCTTCGTAGTCGTCAGAGCTCACAGGGAACACACCAGCGTAAACCTGAGGTTTTACTTTCTGGAAACCAGACAATTGTTCAACGTCTGGCGTATTAGCATGAGTAATGGTGTCACCCACTGGCGCACCATGAATGTCTTTAATACCGGCCACCACGTAACCCACTTCACCGGCTTTCAGTACACCGGTTTCTTTGCGTTTTGGTGTGAAAATTCCGGCCATGTCCACAGGATGGGCTTGTTTGGTGGACTTGATGAAGATCTTATCTTTCTTACGCAAGGTACCTTGCTTGATACGTACTAAGGAAACAACGCCCAAGTAGTTATCGAACCAGGAGTCGATAATCAAAGCCTGTAAAGGCGCATCAACATCCCCTTCTGGCGGCGGAACCGTTGCCACAAGACGCTCAAGAACATCCTCAACACCTAAGCCTGTTTTCGCCGAACAGGTCACGGCATCCATAGCATCAATACCTATGATCTCTTCGATCTCAGCACTCACACGTTCAGGTTCAGCTTGTGGCAAGTCAATCTTGTTGAGGACAGGCATGACTTCTAACCCTTGCTCAATCGCGGTGTAACAGTTCGCAACCGATTGCGCCTCAACACCTTGCGCCGCATCCACCACCAATAAAGCCCCTTCACAGGCGGCTAAAGAGCGAGATACTTCATAGGAAAAGTCTACGTGTCCAGGGGTATCGATGAAGTTAAGCTGGTAGGTTAGACCGTCTTTGGCTTGGTAGTCCAAGGTCACACTTTGTGCCTTGATGGTAATACCGCGTTCCCTTTCAATGTCCATTGAATCCAGTACCTGTGCGGACATTTCACGTTCACTCAAACCTTCACAAGCTTGAATAAAGCGATCAGCCAAAGTCGATTTTCCATGGTCTATGTGGGCAATAATACTAAAATTGCGTATGTGCTTAAGGTTATTTGAAGACACTATTTTCTCACACTGTAAAAGCGATATTAAAATGATGACAGGCTGACGAGAAATGGTCGCGCACTGGCCAATCACTATCATCGATAAAGGATTGGCTGCTCGAGTCTGATCGGCAAGCTGATCAACATGTTATCTGGTTAGAATTTGGCGAGCATTCTACCGAAAATCCTGCACAGACTCCATTCATTTCACCAGCTTGGTGTTAATAGACGGTTGCTACTAGGGCAACACAATGCCTTTCTCTTTCAATACTCGCTCTACCGTATCCACAGTTGCTTGGGTGTGTGCGTCTATCTCCAGATTAACCTTGTCGCCAACGGTAAGAGAATCGAATGTGGTTAAACGTAAGGTTTCAGGAATCAATGACACTTCCAGCCAGTCATCACCAATGGCACTTATGGTCAAACTGGCACCGTTCAAGCCAACATAGCCTTTATCAAACAGATAACGACGTGCATCCACTTCATCTTGGCGATCAGTGACAAATCGAATATGTACGCTTTCACCGATGTGCTCTACTCGAGACACAAGCACGGACGTCATAATGTGTCCAGACATAACATGCCCACCGATTTCATCTCCCATGCGAGCAGCACGCTCAAAGTTCACTTCATCTCCCACTTGCAAGTCACCAATATTCGTTAAAGCAAGTGTGGTATCGATCACATCAAACGTCAGTACATCATGAGTAATTTCCGCCACCGTCAAACAAACGCCATTAATAGCAACACTGGCCCCCAGTTGTTGTCCTAGCATTACGCCTTCTGGAAAGGTGATATCTAAACGCTTATTGCGGCCAACCTGAGTAACCGACTGAACATTGGCTTTGCCTTGAATAATACCGGTAAACATAGCTTCCCCTACTGCTGAACAGCATAAAAATCAAACAAAGATGCGTAAGAATCATACTTGTTTTCGGGACTGAAGAAGAATTGAACACCCCTAAGCAAAGCACCATTTTTAGTGGCTTTCAATAAGTTATCATTGATTCACCAATAGGGTTATCCACAGCTTGCGGGGATAACCACAACGCACACGTCAAACCCTACTAATGCGATCAAATTTTTACTTTTCAAGCACTAATGAAGAACTTATTACAGGTGGAACCGGTGATGGAATAGATGGTGCAATTGATGGTGGCGCAGATAATGCCTCTATCATGTCTTGAGTCACTAAAGTAATACCATCATCATTGCGGTAAAAACGCGCTTTGTCCGCTTGTTCATCTTCGCCAATTATCGTTCCTTCCGGTATACGACAATCAGAATCAATGATGACATTATTGAGCCGACAATGTCGGCCTATTTCGCAGCGGGGCAAAATAACACTTTTATTTACATGTGAATAGGAATTCACTCGCACATTGTTGAATAAAATAGACTGCTCAACCGTAGAACCAGAAACAATACAACCCGCTGATACCACTGAATTTAATGCGGTACCGATACGCTCTTCGTAATTGTAATTAAACTTTGCAGCAGGTCGCTGATAATGTGCGGTACGAATCGGCCAACATTCATCATACAAATCCAATTCAGGTACCAACTTAGTTAAGTCCATATTGGCTTCCCAGTAAGCGGTTAAAGTACCCACGTCACGCCAATACGCCTGTTTCGGATAACTTGAGTTAGGCACCACACTCCTTGAAAAGTGATGTGCTTTGATTTTGCAGCGACCAACAAAATACGGAATTAAATCTTTACCAAAATCGTGACTGGATGCCATATCTTTGGCATCTAAACACAGGTTCTCAGAAAGAAATTTGGTATTGAAAATATAGATCCCCATACTGGCTAACGACACATCGGTTTTACCCGGCATGGTGGGTGGATGGCTGGGTTTCTCTTTAAAAGCAATAATATTGTCTTCCGTATCGACATGCATTATACCGAACTGGTTTGCTTCCGCTACAGGTACTTCAATACAAGAAACGGTGACATCGGCACCACTGGCAATATGCTCCCTAAGCATCAAGCTGTAATCTTGTTTATAAACATGATCCCCTGCTAAGACTAAAATGTATTCGCTGTGCAAATCTTTTATCATTGCTAAATTCTGATAAACGGCATCCGCTGTTCCTCGATACCAATCACCTCCCGTTTGTTGCTGAGCGGGCCATAATTCAATAAATTCATTAAAGTCCGAACGTAAAAAATTCCACCCCCGTTGCACATGCTGATTCAAAGTATGAGATCGGTATTGCGTCAACACAGCAATGCGGCGCATGCCTGAATTGATACAATTTGATAGTGGGAAATCAATAATTTTATACTTCCCTGCAATGGGGACGGCAGGCTTGGAACGTTGATCCGTTAATTGTTTTAACCTAGAACCTCGTCCACCAGCCAAAATAATAGCCAAGGTATTTGTGCACGCAGCATTTAAATCCATGTGTTGCCCTTAAAGTAATAAATGACTCTCATCCAAACGTCAGTTAGGTATACTTCAACAACCTACTACACAAACTAAAGACACCTAACCATGAAAATACTATTCGCAGCCTCGGAAATTTACCCTTTGATAAAAACTGGCGGATTGGCTGATGTCGCAGGGGCCTTGCCTCTTGCTCTGCGAAACAAAGGCCATGACGTCAAACTCATCATGCCAGCGTATCAAGGCATATTAGAAAAGGTAGACCCAATTCTACAATCTATCAACTTAGGCAACCCTTTTGGTGTGGGAGATTTACATCTTCTTGAAACTCGCATAAAAGAAAACAACACCCCTATTTGGTTACTTCAATGTCAAGCGCTATATGAACGTGAGTTTGGCCCCTACGTGGATCAGAATGGTCATGACTTTGCCGACAACCATCTGCGCTTTTGCGCGCTCTCCTGGGCTGCAGCAAAGCTTGTGGTCGACACCAGCATCAGCGATTGGCAGGCAGACATTTTGCATCTAAACGATTGGCAAACAGGCTTTGCTGCCGCTTATCTCGCCAGCTGGAAATTACCTCATCCTCCCGTAGTGACTACCATACATAATCTGAGATACAACGGCAGTTTTGATATGTATAAATTTGCTGACACGCAAATCTCTTACGATTTGCTCACTATGCATGGTATGGAATTCTATGGACGCTTTTCAGGGCTCAAAGCCGGCCTAGTGTATGCTGACGCCATTACCACAGTGAGCCCAACCTATGCTCGAGAAATACTGACACCAGAATATGGCGATGGACTAGACGGCGTGTTGAATGCCATGTCTGATAAATTAACCGGCATCTTAAATGGCGTCGATTATCAACAATGGAACCCAGCCAAAGATGAGCACATAGCGCAAACTTATGACTCAAACACCCTAGACAATAAACTCATCAATAAACAAGCGCTATTGCAAGAAAACGAATTAAATGGAGACACTTCACCGCCAGTTTTTGGCGTCGTCAGCCGTCTTACAGAACAAAAGGGCTTGGATTTGATTCTTCAGGCATTGCCTGAGTTTTTAGATACTGGCGTGAAGTTCGTTCTGCTAGGGTCTGGAGATAAATACCTAGAAGAAGGCTTCTTAGAATTGGAAAAATGCTATCCTCAACAGGTCGCCATTCGCTTAGGTTACGACGAAGCCTATTCGCATCGTCTACAAGCTGGCGTTGATGTATTACTGATTCCATCACGCTTCGAGCCTTGTGGATTAACACAATTATATGCACTGAAATATGGAACCTTACCTCTGGTTAGACAAACTGGAGGTCTAGCAGATACTGTATTTGAGATGGGTGAAACCGTCAATGGCTTTCATTTTGAAGAAGCCAACAAGGAAGCTTTGAGTGCTTGTATGTGGCGTGCTGTGGAAGCTTATCGTCATACCGATGAGTGGAAAAAAAGACAATTAAATGCCATGCAATACGACCATAGTTGGGAAAGCGTCACAAATGATTGGCAAGACTTGTATCAATCTTTAATCAACAAGAACTGAGACGAACTGCTTTGCCACTCTTCCAAACCTTGTTGTAAAGCCTGTTCCATAACCCCCCTTTGACTCATATCGCGCAATGCAATGGCAATTTGATGACGAATCAAGGGGGTATTACAAGGTGAGGCTTTCGACAGAGTCAAATACAAACCTTCACTGCTAATGTGCGGTTCGACTGCATGCAGTTGGTCATCCACTCTTAACGTGCTGGCATAGGCTTGTGCAGGACGCTTCTCATACAAAGCATAATCAACCTTATTACTGGCCAACATTTTTAACGCTTGAGACAAACTGGCCACGGTTAAAATATTCAGCTGCTCGGCAGCGAAACGATCAAACTCTTCACCAAAGCTATTATTTATGACAGTGACGCCCCAAAGACCAATTAGATCTTCTTTGCTATGGAAAGAAAAAGCATCAGATTTACGTTGCCAAACAACACTTTTGGTATGTAACAATACCGGAGTAAAATAATCCATATAATCAGCACGATGGCTGGTATAAAAGGCACCCGCCATGATATCCACGCGACCAGTTTTTACTTCATTTTGCGCTCGTGACCAAGGGCCTACATGCTGCAAGAGAATCGGCATCTGAATACGACGACTTAATTCATTAATGATGTGTTGGTTACTGCCTCGTAACCGATTTGGCTCAGCGGCATCACGCCACAAAAAGGGTGGATATTCGGAATTACCAGTAGCCGTTAAAACAGTGCAAGTTGGGGCATTCTCGGCATACAGCTTGGCTGAGCACAAGACCAAAAATAAGCCAAAAACACACATAAATCGACGTAAAACATTCATTGCGCAGCAACCCAAGCGCTTATATATTTCATACTATCTTTCAAAAAAACAATTTACACAACAATTAGTTAATTTATGACTAAGCCTAGAAAAATACAAGAGCAAAGCTGCTAATAGAAATCATTAAAATCCTCCCAAACCCTCAAAAAGGCCAAAGACATGAAGTCGACTTCTTAGGCTGCGTTCCCAAGATAAAGACCAAAGACACCCTATCATTACAACGATCAGCAGCCAATTCAAAGCTGTCTTTTAGCACTTGAAAACGCCCTACACCATGTGGCAATGAAGACGAAAGTGACGTTGGGTTCACATGCTGTGTAAAGTCTATCCATACTTTTTGAGCACCACTACTACCGGTAATCTTCATCGGTACATTATCATCATCACCTAACCAAACCGTGGTCGCATAGTCTCCAGTGATCCCCACATACCAACTGTCTTTTTGTTGGTTAGTGGTGCCCGTTTTGGCGGCAAATGTCAGCTTTGGGAAAACTGCTTGTGCCGCACGAGCAGTACCAATCTGTGGTGTTTTTGTCATTCCATCCAAGGTCACTGCCAACACTGCGTCCGTAAATGGCACCTCTGTTTGACGATTGAAGCGTTTCAACAAACGGTTATCTTGATCCATTACCGCCAAGACCACACCTAATTCATTACTTTGCCCCTGTGAGGCAATCGGTTGATATAAGCGAGATACTTCAAACGGAGACAGCTCTAATGCTCCTAACGCCATAGCTGGATGCATAGTAAAGGGACGTTTTACACCAAGCTGCCGTAACGTCTCCCCAATGCGATCAAAGCCAACTTGATTAGCTAAAGCAAGCGTCGCCAAATTGTAGGATTTCGCCATCGCTTCATATAAATGCACTTCACCGTGTTCACGTCTGTCATAGTTTTCAGGCGCCCACACTTCTGCACCGACTTTAAAACGCAAACGTTTGTCCTCTATTTTACTCCACCAGGTATATCGACCAGTGGCTAAAGCCGATAAATACAGGGGAGGCTTGACCAATGAACCGATTGGTCGCACCGCGCCTAGCGCGCGGTTAAAACCTGTATAATAGCGATCACTGGATCCGACGATGGCGCGTACTTGTCCTGTATTAGTGTCTGTTACTACCATAGCGCCTTGTAAGCCTTTCAGCTTGGGATCACGTTTTTCTAAATTCGCTACCTGACGCTGCATCGCTTGACTTGCGGCTAGTTGCGCACGAATATCCACGCCAGTGTAGATCTTTAAATTCTTGGTGGCTAAGGTGGTTTCATCAAAATCACGAGACAATTGTAGGGCTACCAGATCCAAATAATCGCCATAAATGGACTTTTGGCGCTTGTTATCAGCCAGCTTAATCGGCTGCTGGATCAGGCTTTGAAAGTCCTGTTCCGTCAATCGTCCTTGGCTTCTCAACACGCCCAACACAACATTGCGTCGTGATTTAGCCCTGTCTGGTGAGCGCTGCGGATTATAAAGTGAAGGGCCTTTTACCATACCAACCAGCAAGGCATATTCATCAATACTCAACTCATTCAATGGACGCCCAAAGAAATGCTGACTGGCCGCGGCAAAACCATGTAATGCACTGTTGCCCAGCTGCGCCAAATACACTTCGTTCATATAGGCGGTGATGATGTCTTGCTTAGCATAGTGATATTCAAGCAACAAACTCATAATCACTTCGGTCAGCTTACGTGTATAGGTTCGCTCCGAACTCAAATACATGTTCTTCACTAATTGCTGAGTTAAGGTAGACCCACCTTGGCGACGCGAGCCATGAGTCAAATTTACCACCAAGGCGCGAGTAATACCTATTATAGAAATCCCCCAATGATCATAGAAATCTCTATCTTCAACAGCGACCAGAATGTCGATCAAAGTTTGCGGAATTTGATCATAGCTGAGGATCTGGCGGTTTTCGGTATTACCACCGTACAAGAAGCCAATGCGTTGCGGCTCAATGCGCGCTTCAGCAACGCTATCTCCGTTTAACGCATTGATTTGTAAGTGCCCATCTTCAAACGAAAAAATACGTCGCTCACTTTCGTGGTAACCTTGATGATCAATATAAGAACGTAAGTGTGCACTCACCTTTGTACGACTTCGAGCCGCCCAACCCACTTTTTGACTGTTACGACCAAAGCGATAACCTGTGTTTTCCAATAAGTTTTCTAAATCTTGCTTCTTCCAAGGCGCACCGCTTTTCAGAATGATAGGCGCACTGTAAACCTCAGAAGGCACCTGCCACTTTTGTCCTTCAAAACGGCTCACTACCTGATCATTTAGCCACCATACCCATATGGCAAATGGCACGCTTGCTATCAGACCAATCACCACTAAGTATTTAAACAAACGAAGCAAGCAGCGCTTCAGGAAAGAAGGCTGATAGGAATTTTTACCTTTGCGCGAGGATTTTCGAGACGCTTTTTGCGGTGATTTTCTAGCCATGGGTGGCAAGTATAGGGAGCAAAGCCAAGCCAAGCAACGATGAAAATTAAACTAACTCAATTCTTGCATATTGACTCGATTAACTTAGCGAATTAGAGTCTTTGTAGGCGGAAAATGTAGGGTACTGACATTTTCCTCAGTTTCGTTACTTCAATCGGTAATAAATAGAAGCTTGGCTTCCGTTTATTTTTGTCACTCTAATCATTATAAAAAAGTACGGTCATAACGTGTTTCAAAAGCATTTAATACCTAATGCGCAAGACCTACCCGAAGGAAAAGCGCTTAACCTAAAAATTGAAGATTACAACTTTTTGATCACTCGCCAGCAGGGTGAAATCATTGCCTACGAAAACCGCTGCCCACATCAAAACAAAACATTAAACTGGTCAGAACAAGACCAAGTTGCGGAAGAGGATTACCTCAAATGCCAACATCATGGTGCTTTGTTTTCACCACTCGATGGCACCTGTATTACAGGGCCTTGCCAAGGCAGCCATCTAAAAAAAGCTACGGTTGGCATAGAACAGGGAAATTGCTATTTATTGCTCGCCTGATTGCTTCCAAAGATCATTCTCAGGACACATTTATGATAAAAAAATCGGCGGCATCGCGCAGGCGTTTTGACAAGATTAGCCAGCGTGTGCGCCTCGGTTTTGTCTTCATAACCGCTTCACTCACAGCCTCCATCACCACCGCAGAGACATTACGACTTGCTGTCGCATCCAACTTTATTCGACCTTTTCAGGCCATAGCAGAAGATTATCAAGGGTTAACTGGCCACAAAATTCTTGTCTCTTATGGCTCATCAGGAAAGCTGTATGCACAAATTCGTCATCAAGCCCCTTTCGATATTTTTCTCTCAGCCGATCAAGATAAACCGCAAAAACTGATTGAAAACCAACTGGCCATTGCTGATTCTTATGTCATTTATGCCAGAGGTCAATTGGCGTTATGGTCAACCACTCCCATCAGTCTCGACGAATTGAGTGATCGCTTATTACAAGCCAAACGAGTTGCCATCGCCAATCCGACATTAGCTCCTTATGGCCTAGCGGCACAACAAAGCTTGCAAAAATTGTCTCTCTGGCAGACCTTACAAACGCGTTTAGTAATGGGTGAGAACATAGGACAAACTTACCAATTCCTTCATTCAGGCAATGCGGATATGGGATTTATCGCACTTTCTCAGGCTCGCACACCACAAACGTTGCAAAGCTCTGTCTTTATTCTGGCTTTGCCTGTAGAAGACTATGAAGACATAAAACAAGCTGGAGTGATTCTTTCTCACAGCGCACACCCCATACTTGCCAAGCACTTTATGAGTTACCTGTTAAGCCCTAAAGTACAACAACGCATTACGCAATTTGGTTATTTGTCGAAGGGGCAAAACTAACATGGTATTCAGCTCGGATGACTTAACGGCCATATGGCTAACATTAAAACTTGCCAGTCTTGTTACCTTGATACTCTTGCTCGTCTGTACTCCCGCTGCATGGTGGCTGGCTCGTACCCAATCTCTATGGAAAGCGCCAATTAATGCTATTGTGGCCATGCCTTTAGTACTACCACCCAGCGTTTTGGGTTTTTATTTGTTGATTATGCTTGGCCCTCAAGGGCAAATAGGACAGCTGCTTCAACAACTTGGTATCAACTCGCTACCCTTTAGCTTTACAGGTTTGGTGGTGGCTTCCCTACTTTATTCTTTGCCCTTTGTGATGCAACCATTGCAAAATGCTTTTGCCAACATACCTAAGGCACGTTTAGACGCCGCTGCCACGTTGGGGGCCTCGCCTATTGATGCGTTTTTTTCTGTTGTGCTACCTCTGGCAAAACCCGGCTTTCTTAGCGCAACGGTATTAGGATTTGCTCATACGGTTGGTGAGTTTGGCGTGGTATTAATGATAGGCGGCAATATTCCAGGGGAAACCAAAGTTATTTCTGTACAAATTTACGATCACGTGGAAGCACTGCAATACGATCAAGCACATTCTTTATCCATACTCATGCTAGGCTTTGCTTTCGTGGTGCTGTGCTTGTTGTATCTGTTACAAAGAAAGCAAATGTCTCAAGCAAGGAGCATTTGGTAATGAATCAATCCAATCTATTAAAGGTTGAGCTCACCAAACAAGCTCAATCCTCAGTGCCTTTAAACCTAAGTTGCAGTATCAAGACGTCTGGCGTCACGGCTATTTTTGGCCCATCGGGCGCCGGTAAAACCAGTTTATTACGCTTTATCGCTGGTTTAGAACCAGATTGGAAAGGACAAGTCCATTTTAACCATCAAGTATGGCAGGACAGTCAGCATCAAATCCCTGCTTACAAACGCCCTATTGGCTATGTGTTCCAGCATGCCAATTTATTTGATCATTTATCCGTAAAAGGCAACATAGATTACGCAATCAAGCGTACCAATCGGCCTGAGAATATTCGTTACTCAGAAGTGATTGAATTACTAAATCTTACGCCGCTATTAAAACGTTATCCGCATCAAATTTCTGGCGGAGAAGCTCAGCGAGTGGCCATAGCAAGAGCCTTATTGCGCCAACCAGAACTCTTACTTATGGACGAGCCATTATCCGCATTGCATCAAGATTTAAAACAAGAGATCCTACCCTACCTTGAAACGGTTTGCCGTAACAGCCAATTACCCATTTTGTATGTCAGTCACTCATTGGAAGAAGTCAGTCGCTTAGCCGATCATATCCTGTTACTGGAATCAGGCGAACTCAATCAGGCAGGGCCAGCCGCAGAATTGATGAGCCAGCTTAATTCGGTATTTGCCAATCAAGCCGACGCCAGTGTGATCGTCACAGGTACACCGGTTTCAGAATGCGACGAATGGGGTCTTGCTAAGTTAGCGATTGGACAACAAAGCTTACTCTTTACAGCGCCCAACCTGTCTTTGTCCAATCAAGTTAGGTTGAGAATTCAAGCTCGAGATGTCAGTATCGCGCTGGACAATGCAACACCATCCAGTATTTTGAACAAACTTAATGCAGTGATTGAAGGTATACAACCGCTGAACCGCGACCCCAACATACTTCTAGTTCGCCTACTCGTAGATGGCACCCCATTACTTTCACGCGTCACAAGATATTCTGCGCTCCAGTTAGGACTCAAGCCTCAACAGCACGTCATTGCTCAGGTTAAATCTGTCGCTCTTATTTAAGAACACACTAAGCTTTTGCCCAATAAGCTGCCAGACGTCTTTTGACTAATAACGACATCACTACCGAAAAGAATATGCCCATAGGCAAAGCAGCCACAAAAGTAGCGCTCCACTTAGTCAGAAAGCTGTCCACGGCCATCCAACCATGTAAATTCAGTGTCGTAACAATCGACATGATGGACTCCATGATAACCGCCATAATCAGACCGAAAATAATGTTTTGTTGTATTTTGTGTAGACGTGGAACAAGCGCGTTTATCAGCTTATTCACCAAATAAGAGATCACACCACCAATCGGAGCAATACAGAGTACACAAAGAGCAAAAGAAGACAACCAAGCAAAAAGAAAGGCTTCTCCAAAGCCCAAATTACGCCATGTCATCACAAAGGTTAAGGTTCCACCTATCATGATCACCAAACAAGCAATGATAAGAATTTTTTCCAGTTTTTTTGACATACGCTCTCTCTCAAGTAATTCTATAGCAACACAAAGCATTTAGTTGACAAAGTCAATTATCAAAAATATGGTTGATTATGTCAACTATATTCACCAATCAATCACTGGACTGAGACATGCCATCCTTTGAAGAAGAACTACAACTAATTTTTATTCACAGCATTAACGCACTAAAAGAGTCTATGTGGGAAACTATGAAGTCACTGAAATTAGAACTGACCCCAGTGTCTTTTATGGCGTTAAAATTTATCCACCAGCAAGACATGTGTACGGCGCATACCATCAGTACCATTACCGGTAAAGACAAAGGGCAAGTAACACGTATTGTAAAAGATTTGTTGGCACAGCAACTGATTGAAAAGCAAACTCACCCAGCAGACAAACGCAGTCAAGTTTTACGTTTAACCCCACAGGGAGAAAGCGTTTTTGCTCAATTGCACAAGGCAGATCTAGCCGCTTTGAACGCCATGAAAACAGGTCTAAGTGATGAACAAATCGCGAGTTTTTTAAACATAGGTCACACTATGGTGAATAACATTCAACAACACAATGCGAGTAGAAAAGATTAAATTTCGTGACCTAGTTGCTGGAGAAATTGTCGCATGAAATTTTCTCTCTGCGCTCCTTCACTCCGCGCTGCAGCCGTATTCAAACTGAGAGCGATAAGCAACAACTTGCTGTAGAAATGGTCGATCGAGAATTGCCTATCGTCTGTTTCTCGCACTTCGCAAAAAGGGTCGTCTTCAGCATACAAAGCGCGATTCAAAGCACCACTTACCTGCATACAGCGTGCTATACCAATGGCGCCGAGTGCATCTAAACGATCTGCATCTTGTACAATTTTCGCCTCCAGAGTTTCAGGCACCACTTGGGCACTAAAACTATGAGCATGTATACAATGATGAATGTCGGCATAATACCTTTCTGGATAAGCGATCGAGCGCAAAAAATTGATCGCTTTATCTGCTGCCATTTTTGACGCTTGCTTACGCTCAGGATGATCTTTCGGCAAAGATACACAATCATGTAACCAAGCTGCTGGTAAAACAATTTCTAGTTGAGCGGACTCTTCTTTTGCCAATTGCTTGGCGACTTTCACCACGCGCTTAAGATGATTCAAGTCATGCGCTACGTCTGCACTTTCTTCCTTGGCTATAAAGGCTTGACAAGCGTGTTCTAAAGATGAGATTTGCTGTGGAGACATGGTAATGACCTTATCCAATTTGGCGATCATTATGCCGAATCAATAAGCAGAACAGAAGCTCTGAAAAAACGACAACAAACACAAAAGATTGAATTACGAACTCTAGTAAACTTTAATTTTATTATAAGTAAACTGCTATTATTGCTCATTAGAAATCAGTACACTTGCCGAGTTAAATTTGTTAATGGACGAAACTCATGCCGATTCTTCTCGCTGTTACCCTTTTATGGGCCTTTTCTTTTAGTTTAATTGGTGTCTACTTGGCTGGTCAGGTGGACGCATGGTTCTCTGTATTAATGCGTGTTGCTTTGGCAACCTTGGTATTCATACCTTTCTTAAAACTGCGTCAAATTGAAGCCAAAATTGCGTTACAGTTAATGGTCTGCGGTGCCTTACAACTTGGCATCATGTACGGATTTTACTATCAATCTTTCTTGTACCTTTCTGTACCAGAAGTACTGTTATTTACCGTCATGACACCGCTATACGTAACATTGCTGAATGATATTTTGGACAAACGTTTCAATATTGGCTTTGCCATCAGTGCTTTACTGGCGATTTTAGGCGCTGTTGCCATTCGTTATCAGGGGGTCGACAGTGGCTTTATTAAAGGCTTGTTAATCGTACAGGGAGCAAACATTTGTTTTGCAGCAGGACAAGTTGGCTACAAACGTGTGATCGAAAAACAACGCCCAGACCTGTCACAAAGAACTGTGTTCGGCTGGTTCTTTATTGGTGCTTTGGCGGTAGTGATTCCGTGCTTCCTATTATTAGGTAACCCAGAGAAATTACCAACCACCACTCAACAATGGTTGATCTTAACTTACTTAGGCATTGTTGCCTCAGGACTTGGCTACTTTGCTTGGAACAAGGGTGCCACCTTGGTTGATATAGGCACTTTGGCGATTGCGAATAATTTGCTTATTCCCGCAGGTATACTCGTTAATGTGTTGTTCTGGAACCGTGATGCCGATATCGTAAGACTAGCGATTGGTGGTGGCATCATCCTATTGGCACTTTGGGTAAACGATAAGTTTAACCAAAAAATTGCCGCTAGATCTCAACTAGTTAGTCAGTAAAACACTCAGTTTATGGTTTTCAATGAAAACGCCAACTCGGCTAGAGTCGGCGTTTTTCTCTAATGACGACTGCCAACTAGCCATATTTGGAAGGATTTTTTCGCTTCGTCATTCGCTCTATTAAACCAAAACTGCAGCATTTCTAGTTGAATTGACTCTTGCTGCATTGGCTGCTGAGAGTCAGCAATCCACACTCGCATGGCCGTACGCGTCGTTTTGTCGGATTGGTTATACCAGAATTTAAGCATGGACAGGGCTGGCGCCGGATTCATCTTTTCGGGTGCATCAAGCGGCGCGTCTTGTGATGCGCTTTTGACTCCATCTAAGGCTTTTATTTCGGCTAAATAATTCCGTAAGTTTTGCAAACCAGACTGTCCAGGCAAAATACGTTGCTGATAGCTCACATCACGACCACCGGCTTCGTCTTGTATGCTAAAACTGGGTTGCTTTGCATAATCTTGAGCCTGTCGATGAGAAGAAACATAGGGGGCTTGCAGTTGCAAGTAGGCTCCGGGACGCACGTCTAAATCTAAAACAATAGGCTCTGATTGATAGACTTCTGAATCGCCACCAGAGCGAATGATTTTATTAAACCGAAACACAATCTGATGCTGTCCGGCATCCAGTTCTATCTTGAAATCGCTACCAAAGTTACTGGCTGACTCTTGATCCACATACATGATCTCGAAAGATCGAGGCACTTCAAAGGTTTCAGCGAAAGCAGAATGTGCTGTACTAAAAGCCAATATAAAAGCCATCAGAATAAAATTTTGTCTTTTCAGCATATCAGTGTCCAATGAGATAAATAAGGCGAGGCTAACATAAATCATGAATTCTCCTATTCAATCCATGCTAGGTTTCGCATGATATTCATCTTTACTGTCATTTTTATGCTAGCTATAAGCTAAAATCTCTAAATGAACGCCTTTTTCACTACTACTTTTTACTCACAAAAAGCCTTTCATAGTTTACAAGTCAGTTACGAAAATGCTACTGACTCTCTGAAAGAGAAATGTACCATAGTCATGAAGTTTTCCCGTAACCGCTAGAATGCGAAAACAACATACATATTTTGTAAACAACTCCCCTATGCCAGATATCAACCAAGTATATTTAAATCAAAGACTTACATTAAGAATCATAGAAATGGCATGGATGACATTGGTTTTTTCTTTATTTATCAGACCATTAATCAGTGAATTACACCCGTATTATTTTTGGATTACCATTTTTAGTATTTTTTGGTTAAGTGCGGTTTATTTAGTAATACGCACTAACTTCAAACCAGAGCTGAACATTGCTATTTGCTTAGTTTCGGCAGTAATCATTATAATTCCTATGCTTCTGGTCTCCGGTGGTGTAAACAGCCAAGTAGCCTTCTTTATTCCTCTTTATCCTATTGTAGGTGCCTTGCTCGGCGGTAAAAAAGAATCTTTTTTTATGAGCCTTTTTCTTATCATTTGCATCATTATTAGCACTGTATATTGCGATAAAATACTAACGGTTTCAGGCGAATTTTATTCACAGGAAACCTCTTATTTGCGAGGTTTTTGGCTCTCTATCGCAACCGCTTTTAGCGCCGTGTTTGGTCAATTCTTCATTCACCGATACACCAAACTCACCAAAAAACTCAGCGATGAAAACCTGCTAGATCCTTTAACAGAAATCCTCAATCGACGCGGTCTGAACCTGCATTTTTCCAATGAATTAGAACAAGCTCAACGTACTAAATCTGACTTCAGTTTAATACTGATTGATATCGATTTTTTCAAATCGATAAATGATAAGTATGGTCACGACGTTGGCGACACCTGTCTAGTCGAAATGGCCGACCTGTTGGGCAAACATATTAAAAATGGACACGTCCTAGCACGATTTGGTGGCGAAGAGTTCATCATTATTTTGCCACATACTAAATTAGACACTGCGCAACATATTGCAGAACAATTACGACAGGCCATTACACAACATAGATTCAGTGAATTCCATTTGTCTTTAACCATCACCCTTGGGCTTGCTACTCTGCACAAAGATAATGATAATGCCTTGAAGCTTATTAAGCGCGCCGATAAAGCCCTTTATAAAGGCAAAATTAACGGACGCAATAGAATAGAAGTCGAAGAAAATAGCCAAACTACGAATCGCTAAACTCGTTTTCTTGACACTCAAAGTTGCGGCAGTTTACCCAGTTTAATACCTTCAACAATGGCTTGCAGTTCAACCATCAAAAATGGCTTACTCATAAAAGCATCCATACCGGCTTGCAAGCATTGTCGCTTAATATCTTCTTTCACATGCGCTGTAAGCGCCACAATAGGCGTGGCTTTTCTGCCATCTTGTCGCTCTATTTGACGAATCGCTCTGGTCGCCTCAAAACCATCCATTTCAGGCATATTACAATCCATAAAAATCACATCATAATGATTGGTATGGAGAAACTTATCCTGCGCGACTACACCATTCTCAGCGATGTCGACCTGACAACCTAAACGAATCAAAAATTGTTCCCCAACAATTTGATTTACCTTATTATCCTCCACCAGCAAAACATTCAAATTTGGATGCTCAGCAAGAGCTGTTTGCTGATCGACAAGACGGTGCAACTCGTCTTCTTCTCCTGAATCGTCTTGCGCCATTTTATTAGACGCCGCAACCATGTTAAATGGCAAAATGACACTAAATATTGTGCCTTTACCGACTTCACTTTGAACCTGAATATCACCGCCCATTAAATCTACAATACGTTTGGTAATACTTAGACCTAAACCTGTACCACGGACATTAGGATTAAATTGATTAATTTGATAAAACTGCTCAAAGATGTGTTTGATGTTGACTTGAGAAATGCCTATGCCTGTGTCCTCAACCTGCAGAATTAACTGAATCATCGGCTCGTTAGGGGCCGTCAATAGTTGCGACGAAACACTGACTTTTACCCAACCTTGTTGCGTAAATTTAATGGCATTTCCAATCAGGTTATAAAGGATTTGATGTAATCGATAAGAATCTCCGAACAAAGACTTTGGTACCTCATCAAAATCACAGCTTAATTGAAGGCCTTGCTGGTTTGCTTGACAGGACAACAAATGCACCACTTCTTCTACTAAACTCCTTGGGTCAAACTGTTTTTCTTCCAGCTCTAACTCAGCAGCATTCATCTTCGAGTAATCCAAAATATTATTAATAATATGCATCAGGTTACTACCGGCATTATTAATAACATTGACATGCTGCCTTTGTTCATCGTCCAGCTTACTCAAAGATAACAATTGCGCCATGCCCAATATGCCATTAAGAGGCGTACGAATCTCATGGGTCATAGCTGCTAGAAAGTTCGCTTTTGATTGCCCTGCCGCTTCCGCTTGTAACTTTGCTTTTTCCAACTCTTCAGCTTGTTCTGACAGCATTAAATTATCGTTCAAAGCTTGCCAATAAGAACGGTTTAGCTGCTTTCCCATCATCAAAATAAACACGCCATAACCAAGCGTCAGAATAACAATAATCCAATTAGAAGGTGTTTCTAGAAGCACTGCAGCAGCAAACGAAAATGGCAAACAAATAATCAGCCAATAGGTCCGCTGCATCTTATATGAGAAGGCCAGTACAGTCATACCTCCCATACTAATAGCAGCAGAAGACATAACATTCACCATGACACCATTGTCAATAATGGGATTAACATAAAACAGCCAAGCTGAACTGGCGACCCAAATACAGGCTGACACCTTGTACAATAGAAAATAGCGAGCCAAAAGAGAATGCACATCAAGATCACTCGGCTTCATTGCCTTGTGATAAAGGCGCAAACGTTCGACTTGCAGAACAATAAAGAGAATTGAAAAAAGACCAATAAACGACGAATGAACATATGCCATTGACGAACTGAATGCAGTTGCAAGAAATGCCATTAAATAAAAAACACCACCAAAACGCGAACGCTTTGCTAAATCCTTTAAACACATTTCACTGACTTGTTTATCACCAAGAAAGTATCGAGAATGCTTCAACTTTTATCCTTACGCGTCATCTTCCAGTTACAAAGAACATTTTTTGATTAGCGAGCTTTTCATAAATCGTACTCTTAAAGACAATTAAGACAAGTGCCTGCTTTGTAAAGACTTACTGAAACAGCCAATCAATAATTCATAAAATGCTACATAACCCCAAATGGAAAGAACGAAAATAAAAAAAGAGCGCACTGAGCGCCCTTTTTTCATCTTCTGAATGATAAAAATGACAGAATCAATCATTCAAAACACGCCGCTTATCTTGGCAGTAAGTCTGCTTCAATAATGTACAAATGATTCACATCAACTCGATCTTCATCCAGACGCTTTTGTTCTAATTGACCTTTTGTTGACCAAGTCGCAAAGTCGTCATCATTCAATACACCAAGATGATGATCATCAATGACCCATAACCCTTCCATCTTGTCGTGAGGATAAGCCACTTCATCGACCATATCGACGACCAGAGATTTGCTCACAGGCTTAATGCCGTATTCAGCCAAAGCTTGCCAGCCTTTTTGCTGAGCAAATTGTTCCAAGGTTAAGCCTTCTATCAACAAGCCATAATGTTCATCGCGCTGCATGCTATTCGATAATTCAACGCTGGAAAGTGGCGTACCTGAAGACAAATCAATTCGATATACCTGCTTTTGTGCATTGGGATTGGCTTTCTTCGGACCACCAAATAAAAAACTGCCGTCACGTTCAATGACTAAAAATTGTGATGCATTCAAGGCCGCAATTTCTGAGTTCGAATTTTCATTTTTATTCTGACGATACAAATATTGCTCGGTTTTTCCTGTTGCCAAATCAAGCGTCACAATACGAGTTAAATTGCCCTTTTGCGCAGCCTTATCAGGATTTCGCATGGTGGACTGCAAAATCCCTACGAGAATTTGCTCATCTGGTGTGATGGCTAATCCTTCCATCCCCCGGTTCGCACGACGATGCTGGAACACAGCTGGCAAAGAGTAAGTAGTGCGAGAGTCTTGTAAAAACGGATTGATTCTTTCTATCTCAACACCCTCAGCATCAAAGTGCACTATGTGTGGGCCGTATTCATCGCTAACCCAAAAACTGCCGTCTGTTAAAGCAACGAGACCTTCCCCATCCAAACCATAATCGTCTAATTTGATTGGATTCGTTTGCACATCATAGGGTTTAGTATCGTCCATTAGTACAGGCTGACCATTAGAGTGATATGGCGTTTCTCCCGTTCCGCCCAGTGCGGAAGTATTCGGCAAGCCAGAAATAAGACTGCCATCCGGACGTTTTAGTAAAATACTTTTTAGCAGCTTAATTTGCCCATCACCTTTTACTTCAAACAAACCAATTCGAGGTGTGTAATCTGCTACAGGAAAGGCTTTTCCCTTACCATAGTCACCAGTGTAATTCGCGTTTGGGCCACGATCTGTCAGTGCGTAAAACTGATTGGCATTCTCGGGGTGAGCCGTCATGGCTGAGCCAAAACCGCCATTACGTATTTCAAATGTCTGTCCTGATTTACCATCAATAAGATCATCACGAAGAAGAGTATAAGGTAAGTCACTGCCTTGTTTGGGAAAGCCATCAACAAATTGAGTAGCACCTTTTCCTGATGATGAAGCCTGACTTGCGCAACCATTCAACACAATCACCGACACCACACCAACTAACCAAGTTCTACTTATCATTACAGCCTATCCCCTTTGTTTGAAATGAAATACCTAACCAGCCTAAAAAATAGCCATGACGCTTTGATGACGTTTACAAGACAACAAAAAGCCCAGCGGGGGAACACGCTGAGCTTTTTGTCTCTCCCTAGTGGTTAGATGGCTGCAAATTGATTCATGGTGTTGTCTTTACCAGAGGCTTTCAGCGCGTTGTCGCCTGAGAAGTACTCTTTATGATCATCACCAATATTCGATCCAGACATGTCTTGGTGTTTCACACAAGCTAGACCTTGACGAATCTCCTTGCGTTGTACTTCTTTTACGTAGCCCAACATACCCTGCTCACCAAAGTAATCTTTTGCCAGATTATCCGTCGACAAAGCCGCTGTATGGTAAGTAGGCAAGGTAATCAAGTGATGGAAAATCCCTGCTTGCGCTGCCGCATCACGCTGGAAGCTACGAATACGTTCGTCAGCTTCATCAGACAAGGTTGTACCATCGTACTCTTGTGACATCAGACGATCACGATCATATCCACTGGTGTCTTTCCCTGCTGCTTGCCAAGCATCGAATACTTGCTGACGGAAGTTTAACGTCCAGTTAAAGGATGGACTGTTGTTGTACACCAACTTGGCATTTGGTACCACGTCACGAATACGGTTTACCAGCTCAGCAATCTGACCAATGTGTGGTTTCTCCGTTTCGATCCAAAGAAGATCCGCACCGTGCTGCAAGGAGGTAATGCAATCCAATACCACTCGATCCGCTCCAGTGTTCGGCTTAAAGCGCACTAGACCATTCGCCAAACGAGTTGGCTTAATGCATTTGTCACCTTGCTTCAACAACATATCGCCAGATTGCATTTGCTCTAAAGAAGTCACTTCTTCACCATCAATAAAGGCACTGTATTGCTCCGCCAAGTCGCCAGGCGTTTGTGACACAGGAATTTTCTGAGTCAGACCGGCACCCAATGAGTCAGTACGCGCCACAATCACACCATCATCTACGCCCAGTTCAAGGAAGGCGTAACGCACCGCATTGATCTTGGCGAGAAAATCTTCGTGAGGCACGGTGACTTTACCGTCTTGGTGACCACATTGTTTTGCATCCGATACTTGGTTTTCAATCTGAATACAGCAGGCCCCCGCTTCAATCATTTTCTTCGCCAACAAATACGTCGCTTCTTCATTACCGAAACCCGCATCAATGTCGGCAATGATTGGCACCACATGAGTTTCAAAATTATCGATGTTTTCTTGAGCAGCTTGTTCACGCACTTGATCACCAGCGGCTCTGGCGTCATCCAGCTCTTTAAACAAGTGTTGCAACTCACGGGCATCCGCTTGCTTCAAGAAGGTGTAAAGCTCTTCAATCAAAGCCGGCACTGACGTTTTTTCATGCATAGACTGATCAGGCAGCGGACCAAACTCGGAGCGCATAGCGGCCACCATCCAACCAGAAAGGTACAGGTAACGAGTGCGTGTTGTGCCAAAGTGCTTCTTAATGGAAATCATTTTTTGCTGACCAATGAAACCGTGCCAGCAGCCCAAAGACTGGGTGTAGTTAGCCGCATCTTGATCGTAACGCGCCATGTCTTCACGCATTACTTTGGCTGTGTATTTGGCAATATCAACACCTGTGTGAAAACGGTTTTGCAGTTGCATACGCGCAACGTATTCCGCATTCATGCCGCCCCAAGTGGCTTGTTGACCAATAAGTTGATTCGCTTGTTGCATTTTATTTTTATAAGTTATCATAGTATTTCTCGCTCTTTATGGTGTTAAATTGAATTATGTATTCGTGACATTCACGCTTGTTTTACTTTTAATCGATAAGCATGTAGCAAAGGTTCGGTGTAACCATTGGCTTGAATGACGCCTTTAAAAATCAAGTCATGAGCCGCTTTAAATGCCTGACTGATGCCTTGTTCGGACAACAATGGACGATAATCGGGTGTTGACTGATTTTGATCATCCACAATCTTGGCCATGCGCTTCATAGAGGCTTCCACTTGCTGTGGTGAACAGATGCCATGCAATAACCAATTGGCTAAATGCTGACTGGATATGCGTAACGTGGCTCTGTCTTCCATCAGTCCAACATTGTTAATGTCCGGTACTTTAGAGCAGCCCACACCGTCTTCTACCCAACGCACAACGTAGCCCAATAAACCTTGAATGTTGTTATCCACTTCGCGCTCAATTACTTGCTCAGACAAGGTCAAGTTGTCGGGAATTAAAGGCACTGTCAGCAAATCTTTAAGACTGGCAGGCGTGCGCTGCTTCACTCTTTCCTGACGCGCAAACACATCTATTTGGTGATAATGCAAAGCATGCAAAGTCGCCGCGGTAGGTGATGGCACCCAAGCCGTATTCGCACCGGATTTAGGGTGGGCTAACTTAGCTCCCATCATGGCTGCCATTTCATCTGGCATGGCCCACATGCCCTTACCGATTTGCGCTCGACCGGATAAACCACAAGCCAAACCAATTTCCACGTTGCGGTTCTCATAAGCTTGTATCCAAGCCTGAGTTTTGATTTGTTCCTTTGGTAGGAAAGCCCCCTCTTGCATGCTGGTATGAATCTCGTCACCGGTTCTGTCCAAGAAACCAGTATTGATAAACACCACTCTTTCTTTGGCAGCACGAATGCATGCTTTGAGATTCAAGCTAGTGCGACGCTCTTCGTCCATAATGCCGATTTTCAGCGTGTTTCTGGCTAAGCCCAGCATGTCTTCAACACGAGAAAATAATTCACAACTGAATGCCACTTCTTCTGGGCCGTGCATTTTCGGTTTTACAATGTAAATACTGCCGGTACGACTGTTACGTAAGCCTTCGGATTTCTTCAAATCCAAAGCCGCTATCAAGGAAGTGACTACTGCATCGACAATGCCTTCTGGTACAAAATTGCCCAAGCCATCTTGCATCAAGTCACATTCCATTAAATGGCCTACATTACGAACTAAGAGCAATGAACGGCCATGCAATGGATAAGCTTGGCCATCCAGATCCGTAAAGTGTTTATCTGGATTCATACGGCGGGTGTGAATTTCGCCGTCTTTTTTGAAGCTGGCTTCTAACGTGCCTTGCATTAAACCAAGCCAATTCCGGTACACCTCTATTTTGTCTTCCGTATCCACCGCAGCGACGGAGTCTTCGCAGTCAATGATGGTACTCAACGCCGATTCAATAAGAATGTCATTAATATTGGCTTTATCTTTCGCGCCATTTACACCATTTCGGTCAAACTGGATTTCCACATGCAAACCATTGTTGCGCAATAAAATGGCTTCAGGTTCACTGCGCTGACCATTTACTGCCACCAGCTGACAAGCTTGTTTCAAGCCAGATTGACTGCCATCGTCAAAGAATGCCAACAAATGATGGTAATAAACAACATAACTGGACACATCTTGGTGAGAGCCATTTTCTAATGGAAAAACCTCGTCCAAAAATGCTTTGGCCTTGGCGATGACCGCCTCTCCTCGAGCTGGGTTATAGCCTTTATCTGTCTCTAGGCCATGGCTTTTGGCAATCACATCTGTGCCATAAAAGGCATCGTATAAACTGCCCCAACGCGCATTGGCAGCGTTCAAAGCAAAACGTGCATTTTTAACCGGCACAACCAATTGCGGCCCTGCTAGCTTGGCAATTTCATCGTCTACATTTGTGGTCGTGATGGTGAAATCCTCACCCTCTTCTACCAAGTAGCCAATGTCTCGCAGAAACGCCTCATACTCATTGACGTCCATTGGTTGGCCTTTGCGCGCCAGATGCCAGTCATCAATTTGTTGTTGTAAGCTGTCACGTTTTGCCAAAAGTTGGCGGTTAATGGGCGATAGGTCATCAATCAATTGCGAAAAATCTTGCCAGAATTGATTGGCGTCCATCTGGTGCAATGGCAATACTTCTTCGTTGATGAAGCGACTAAAGTCGGGCTGTATCACACTATTATTTTTGGGTTGCGGCATAGTCATGTTGGTTACCTTTATTCTTATCTTCATCAAACCACATTCAATCAATGTGCTTTCACAAATGCCTGATCACTTGCTTGATTTATAGTCTATGCCGGACTAATCTAAAATTTCACAATAAGAATTACACAGTGTAAATTTTACAAAAATGAAAAATAAAAATAGCTTAAATCGCAAAGCCCATTTTCTTGGCACAAAAATCCGCAACCTTAGAAAACGTAACCGTTTGACGATGGAAGACTTGTCATCCCGTTGCATCAAACTCGACCCAGAATCCGCACCATCGGTTTCGTATTTGTCCATGATAGAAAGAGGCAAACGAGTCCCCAGTGAAGAGGTTTTAAAAGTCATTGCGGAGGTTTTCCAAAAAACCGTTAGTTGGTTTTTGGACGATATTCCGGAAGAGGAAGCCATCACCCCATCAAAAGGTTCTGGTGGTGGTATTAACGGCATGGCGCTAGAACCTAACTTTCTGTTTTCCAATGAAATTTTGCAAATTGCTATACCGGAAATGCTGTCTCAAACCGGCACCAGTGGACGCCAATTTGCCCATCTGCTGATTCGGGCACACCAAGAGCATCACCAGAATCACTTCCCTGACCTAGAAAGAGCTGCAGAAGAAGTCGGCTTAAAACGCTTGCCACTGAGCATTGATGAATTAATTGCCATCACAAAACAAATGGGCATGCAGATAAAATGGTTTCGCAAAACCCCATTATCTGTATTAGAAAACATGGGCATTGATGAAAACCATGTCGTTACTTCTTTTTTTGATCCGCCGAGTACCATCTACATCAATCACATCATGAAAAAGCAGACTCAACGTCTGAAATACAATTTGGCAGTACACATAGGTCATGCGGTTTTGCACGATAAAGACGGTGTCAAAAATGTCCTAGTAACAGGTCGCAATGAAATTACCCCAATCCAAGACAGAAACTTGAAATCACATAGCGCTGGTATGGACGCGCAAGATATTTTATTAGCCTGGCGTGACTTCGAGTGCAGCTTCTTTGCTGGAGCATTGTTGTGTCCTAAAGTTCCCTTTAGGCAGTTGCTCGATCGTAATGGCTATGAAATCAATACAGCCAAACTCGCTGGTGTCTCTGAATCCGTTGCCATGCGTCGCATGACAGCCACTTCACCCTACCCACACTGGCATTATTTTGATGCCTACGCACCTGGAAAACTTAAGGCTGTCTATCGCGGCAATGGCATACCTTTGCCTTGGGGCAATATGAGCTTGGTTGAAGATCCTTGTCAACATTGGGCGGTATTTCGCATGATAAATGAGAATTTCACCGGCACTTCAGCACAAATTTCCATATTAAATGTGGGTGATGAAGCGCGCATATACGCTTGTGAATCTATCAAGGTGGAAGACTTATCGGGCAAAAGTCATGTGCTTTGTTCAGGCATTGATTTAAACCCAGCCATCATAGCACAAGGCAAAGACGCGCTGAGTATTGCCAATGATTTAAAAGACGCTTGTGTAGGTCGCGACGGCTCCGCGCCCATTCCGCGCAGTATCAAAAAGGATTTGATGAGTGTGGCACGCATCCTCAACATTAACTGGGTTGAACGCGGCATAGAAAGTGACGCCAGAGTAATTTGCTCACGAGGTTCAGTGTGCCCAAGATCACCCAGCTGTTACCGCCAATGTGGTCAGTAAGTGAGCAAATATTCGAATCATTTTGATTAATAGGTAAATTTGGCCTTTAAAAAGAGAATGGCTACAGTGAATCAGTCATAAAAATCCATTTTGACAGTTCAGAAGAGAGAAATAGAAAGTCAGCAAAGCAGAGAAAATTTACCTTTTCTCTGCTTTCAGCTCTATCGAAACAACTCAACTCGTATTAGAATTGCACCAAATTTCCCCTATCCCTTAGTTAAGGATCTTTCATGACTATGTCGACCAGTCAGTCAACTAATGTCGTAGTTGTAAGTAACTCTTCTGATAACCCCTTTGCCATTGATATTGCCTACGCCATGGGCCAATTTGATGACATAGCAGACCTAATCAGTATGAAGCAGTTCATGAATTCAGAATTCTGCCCCCGCTTCATTTCAGACGAACAAGACTTCGAAAACATAGGCCAAAAACTGAATGGCAAATCTGTCGTCATTGTCAGTACCAACAGCCATATTAAGAGTCGTCAAGAACTGGCCATGGCCAACATGATCATTGCCAGAGCAGCCAAAGAGAATGGCGCGGAGCGCGTTATTTTGGTAGAGCCAGACTTGTTTTACAGTGCACAAGATCGGGGACCAAGCAAAGACTTAGGGGAAACCAGTTTCGAGCGCGATATTTACGATATCAAAAAATTCGACGGTCAACCCTTCACCGCCAAGCTGTATGCTCAGCTATTGAAGCTTTCCGGCGTTGATACGGTCATGACGATTCATAACCACTCCGAATCGGTGCAGAAAATCTTCAGCCAAGTCTTCCAAGGCGACTTCCACAACCTCATCCCCTACGAAATCTACGCTCACTACCTACTCAACTCAGACATTTTGCATTACGGCCCTAAAGGTGAAGGCTTAGTCTTGTGTGCACCAGACAAAGGTGCACGCGACTTCGTTAAAGAAATGTTTAACCGCCTCGGTTTGAGCAAAGCCAAATTCATCATGTTGGACAAAGAACGTACGGCAGAGCGTAAAGTCGAAATCACCCTTCACAAAGAAAGTGAACACACATTTGATGGCCTAGACGGTGCCAGCATCATCTTGTTTGACGACATGGTTCGTACTGGGTCAACCGTGGTGAAATCTTGTCAATTTTTGCGTCAAATTAATCCACAACGTATGGTCTTTGCCGTATCTCACTTCTACGCCAGTGACGAAGGCCGCGAGCGCATGTCACATCCTGCGCTGGGTGAGATTCTCACTCTCAATACCTTACCAACCATTCTAAACCGCGATGAGCAAGGTCGTTTACGTAAAAAGATGGTGGTGTTGAAAGTAGAAAAATGGCTCGCGCAAGAGTTGTGTCACATTTTGGGATTACCAGATCATCAAGAGCCAAATCCTTACAAGATCGACATGTCTTCAAAGAACCCTCGTTTTAAGCGCAAAATCTGGTTCAGTGAAGAGCTGCAAGAACTTCAAACAAAATAATGACAGCCAATAAAAAGGCCGCAATCGCGGCCTTTTTTGATGATAGTTTTTCCAATTAACCTCGAAAAGTCAGTAATAAAATGTCTCTCATTTTTCTTTCTATTGCCAATCCGGCTTGGTCAAAATCTGCCTTTTCTACTTTGTATAAAAGTGGCTGAATGCCTCGTAGCTTTTTGATTGCTTGCGGGTCATCAGCCAACAACACAGCCACATAGGAAAAAGCATCATAATAAGCAAACGCCTGCTCCTTTAATGCATTTAAATAAGAATCAACACTTTCTTCTCCGAATACTTGCTTTATACCCGTGATGGCACCAAATACCGCAGCGCCCTCACACAAATTACTCGGACTCTCTGCTGTTTCCATTGGCCAAAGGCCTTTAACCATTTCCTGTATTAGATCTGCTAATAAAATTACCTGATTGGAAAAACTGTGTACAGGAATCAGAATTTTGTATTGGTATGGAGTAGATTGATCGAGAATAGCAGCAGGTTTGGCGATATCTTGCCCTATTTCAAAGCCATCAAATTGGGCCTGCGGTGCCGCTTCACCAAACAAAAATTCAACAGCAGGTAACCATGCTGCGCGAAGTTTTTCTAACTGTTTACGCTGTGTATCTGACACGAACTTATCCTATCTGGAGAGACAACAAAGCAGATAAATCCACTTTACAAGTATTCATAATAGGCGCCACTTTACCATATGGCGCTCAACGAAGCAGATAAAATTCCCAAACTTTTGACTATCAATGTGCTAAATCATAATCCCCAAAAACAATAGGAACTGAAAACCTCCCTCTAATTCAACTCTCTAATTCGACTCTCTAATTCTACTTAGGTGACCTTTAAAACGGTAAAGGATATGATGCTAAGTAATATCAAGCCGTGCAGATAAAAATATAGCAAATAACCTATTATTGAATTATTTTCAAAAATGTATTAACCCATGTTTGTTGTAAGGTCTTTTATATCCGTTATAGTTTTTATCGCTTACTATAATTAAAAAAGGCGAATATCATGAAAAATAAGAACTTAAAATCAATTTTCGTTCCTTTGCTAGCGGCCTTCACGCTTGGTGTAACGGCAACAAGCGCGGTGGCAAATGACTTTCCTAGCAAACCGATCAACTACATCATTCCATTTAATGCTGGTGGTGAATCAGATCTGTCTGCTCGCTTTCAGCAATCCGTATTTGAAAAATACGCTGGAGTCCAAACGGTCATTCAATACATGCCAGGTGCCGGTGGTGCAGTAGCTTGGTCACAATTAAACGGCATGGAGGGTGATGGTTACACCATCATGGGAATCAACATCCCTCACAGTATTATGCAACCTATCGTTAAAGATTCGGGCTACACCACGGACGAGCTGACTCCTCTTTACTATTTCCACTACACCCCTAATGCGATCTTTGTACCAGCCAACAGTCAGTTTAAAGACTTAGGTCAACTGATTGACTTCGGTAAGAAAAACCCAGGCATGGTTACGTTTGCTGGTTCTGGTTCAAATTCTGCAAACCACATTGGTCAAGCAACCTTTGATAAGTTGACTGGTATCACCTCGACTTACGTACCATTCAGCGGTATCGGACCTGCGATGACGTCGTTAATGGGTGGTCAGGTCGCAGCCGGTTTTGCTTATGCAACATCGGGGGCAAGTGCTGGCGACAAATTACGCATGCTTGCAGTGTCTTCTGAAAATCGACTATCCGCATTTCCTGACGTTCCTACTTTCAAAGAGTTAGGTATTGATCTAGTTGGTGGTGCATACCGTGGTGTTGCTGTACCTAAGTCCACTCCTGAAGACGTTCGCCAAAAACTCTCTGATATCGTTGGTAAAATCAACAAAGACCCAGAGTTTGTCAAGAAAATGGAAGACAATGGCTTCGTACTAACCGATATCTCCTACCAAAATATGGATGCATTTATCGAGGCAAATAAAGCTGAGTACCAAGGCGTCGCGCAACTTTTGGGCTTAATCAAGTAACGAATAGGTAATTTAAATGGAACTAGTAAGCTATTTAATTGAAGCCCTTACGCCACTTAACCTTTTGTTAGCATTAGTGGGCGTAATTGCCGGTACCATTATAGGTGCCATGCCTGGGCTTTCTGCAACAATGGCTGTTGCTGTCTTAGTGCCATTTACCTATGTGATGGGGCCAGCTTCTGGCCTCATCGTACTAGGGGCCATATACACTGGGGCAATCTATGGTGGCGCTTTCGCGGCCATATTGGTAAATACTCCCGGCACACCCTCTGCTATTGCGACTACCTTTGATGGTTATCCTCTGGCAAAACAAGGTAAAGGGGCTTTAGCCATCTCCTTGGCAACCTTAGCTTCTGTTGGCGGTGGTTTAGTCGGTGGTTTAGCTTTGTTATTCCTTGCTCCCCCTCTTGCCGAAGTCGCATTGGCATTTGGCCCATCTGAATATTTCTGGATGGCCGTATTTGGCCTTACATTGATTTCCGCATTATCCGTTGGCAACACGCTAAAAGGCTTAATAGGCGCTTGTATCGGCTTATTGCTTTCTGCCGTTGGCGTTGCCGTTGTTGGCGGTGATGTACGCTTTACTTTTGATCAAGTTTCCTTACTTGGCGGCATTGATCTTACCTCTGCCATCATTGGTTTATACTGTATCCCAGTCATCATTGATTTGGTGGCTACCAAAGCGCCACACTTAAAATTTGAATCCATCAAGGGCCAATCTTCATTAGCGGAAGCCTTTGGGCTGATTTTAAAACGTAAATTTAATCTGTTACGCAGTTCTGTCATTGGTACTGTGGTGGGTATTCTACCTGGCGCAGGTGGTTCCATTGCGGGTTTGGTGGCGTACACCGAGGCGCGTCGTAGTTCAAAAGAGTCTGAAACATTTGGTAAGGGTGCTCCAGAAGGCATAGTGGCAACGGAATCTGCCAATAACGCCACGGTTGGCGGTGGCTTCATCCCTACTTTGGTTTTGGGTATTCCAGGAACACCACCAGACGCCATTATTTTGGGTGCATTGCTGGTACAAGGTATCAAAACAGGGCCTTCTTTGTTTACCGATCAAGGCAGCATTGTTTATACCTTTATTTATGGCTTAATCATTGCCACCTTACTCATGCTCCCCGTGGGATTGATCTTAGGTAAATACGCCTATAAATCCATCTCTAAAACCCCAAAAGAGCTTTTGGTTCCTTGTGTGGCCTTCCTGACCGTGATAGGTAGTTATGCCATCCACAGCAACCCACATGATACTTTCGTAATGTTTGTATTGGGTATTGTCGCATGGTTCTTAGCGAAACTTGGCTTCAGCGCTTCGCCAATCGTATTGGGTTTGGTGTTAGGTAAAATCGCCGAACAAGGCTTTGTACAAACCTACTTAATTGGCTCTGCTCAAGGTCGCACATTAGAAATGTTCTTTGGTCGTCCTATCTCGATCGGCATCATTATCTGTTGTGTTATTGCCTTGTTGTTCCCAATTTTAGCAGCACGAAAACAGCAAAAACGCGAAGTCATTGAAGAACCAAGCAATAAACCCAGTGTTCTTATCTTTATACTGGCATTGGTTGCCGCGGGTGTGGTGTTATTCAATGATACGAAAAACATGTCCATTTTAGGCGCTGTTTTCCCATCCTACATTGCTGGTGCTATGATTTTCTTATCCATAGTATTATTTGTAAAACTGGCAATTAAGAAGGACGGATTTAATCAAAATGCTAGGCTTCTGCCGAATAAAAGACAAGCAGGCGTTTCCTTGGTCATTTTATTGTGGACAATTTCCATGGCAAAATTAGGTTTTGGCGTAGCAGCTACAATCGCTTTTATTACCATCATGTTCATATCCACTTTTGAAAAGCAAAGGCCCATACGCATTATATTAAATATAATAATCTCCATACTCATTGTTTTATTATTCTATTTTGTTATGAAAGAAATATTATTATTAAGATTACCTAGCGGGTTGCTTTTCTAATATAAATTAAGAAATAAAACTTTTCTTACAGCATTAAGAGTGACTTGTTTACCAGAAAGATCGTGTATTATCACCCCCGATAAAGCTGTCTTTTAAATAATCTAAAAAACAAGTCACTCTCGCTGATATATTTAATTTTTCCATATATACCGCATATATATCTGCATTGGGTGTTTCGTATTCTTCTAATGCTATTTCTAACTTTCCTTGTCGTATGTATTTTGCCAAATCCCACTCAGCTCTCATGACCACACCATGACCATCCAAAGCCCATCGCAAAGCGATTTCACCATCATTGGTAACCAGATTACCTTTCACCTTGATAACCTCCTCATTATCATCTGAATTAAATCGCCATGCAGTGGCAACTTGTTGACTTTGTTTGATAACAATACAGTTGTGTTCCAATAAATCCGATGGAAAATCAGGTTTACCGCGTTTTTCAAAATAGCTAGGAGAGGCGCAAATAAGACGACGATTAGGGGCAATTTTTCGAGCGAATGCACGTGAATCAGGCACAGTTCCAAAACGTATGCAGACATCAATCGACTCATCAGGAAGGCTGATAGGCCTATCAGTCAACATCAACTGCACTTCAATGTCAGGGTATTCATTAATAAATTCAGACACTATGGGAGCGATATAATTTCGTCCAAAACCCAAAGGTGCATTGACTCTTAATAACCCCTTTGGGGAATCACGCCTTTTCGAAACAACAGATTCCATTTCATCAATTTGACTAACAATGTTTTTAACATATTTTAAATATATCTCACCTTCGTTCGTTAAACTTAATCGTCGGGTGGTTCTATTGATTAAACGCACTCCCAAACGCGACTCTAAATTTGAAAGACGCTTTGTAACAGCCGAAGGCGTTAAATTTAATTCACGTGCTGTGGAAGATAAACTCCCATTACGAGATAAGGTAATGAAAAAAGTAAATTCTGATAAGGTATCCACTTATTCCTCCGGGGAAAGACTGAATTTCCTTATATTCTAACCTTCCTGATTAATAAATACTAAAATTAATCCATCATTTTTGTAAGAAAGAAGTTAATAAGGAGGCTTTGATGAGTCACGAAAACTCAGTTGAGTATATGTCTGACATCATGACAAAGTTTACAAGTTATATTGGTAAACGTCTTCCACGCGATGTTAAAAACAAGCAAGCCGAACTGCGTAAAAAAGAAAAAAATCCCATGGCCATCGAAATCTATGACACCATGGCAGAGAACCAAGAAGCAGCGGACAAACTAGATCGCCCAAGTTGTCAGGACACAGGAGTCATCCAGTACTTTATTAAAGTAGGAGCTAAGTTTCCTTTACTGGGTGAACTGGAAGATATTTTACGCAATGCCACTCTGGAAGCCACACGTAAAGGCCCACTTCGTCACAATGCCGTGGAAACATTTGACGAAAAAAATACCGGTACCAATGCTGGTTCCAAGATCCCTTGGTTAGATTGGGACATAGTGCCCGGTGAAGACACGGCGACAATTGAAGTCTATATGGCCGGTGGTGGTTGCACTTTACCAGGTTCAGCCAAAGTACTGATGCCAGGTGAAGGTTACGAAGGCGTTGCCGACTTTGTATTTGACGTCATTACATCACGCGGCATTAATGCTTGCCCTCCTCTACTGGTGGGTGTGGGTGTCTCCACTTCAGTGGAAACGGCGGCACGTCTTTCAAAAAAAGCCATTTTAAGACCGGTAGATACGCGTAATCCGAATGCCAAAGCAGCACTTATGGAAGACCTTTTAGAGAGCGGTCTAAATGAAGTAGGAATCGGCCCACAGGGCTTAACAGGTGATAACACAGTAATGGGCGTTAATATTGAGTCCTCCGCTCGTCACCCTTCCACTATTGGGGTAGCGGTATCGACTGGTTGTTGGGCACACCGTCGTGGCACCATCAAATTTAATCCAGATTTAAGCTATGAAGTATTGTCTCATGATGGAGTCACCCTATGAGTAAGAAGATTCTAACCACCCCAATTTCTGACGAAGCCTTAGCTGAGCTGAATGTTGGCGACATTGTGTATCTAACGGGTCATCTTGTCACTTGTCGTGATGTTGCTCATCGCCGTTTGATTGAGCTAAAACAAAAATTACCCGTTGATATTAAAAACGGTGCCATTTTTCACGCAGGCCCCATCGTCCGAGAAAAAGAAGACGGTTCTTATGAAATGGTTTCCATTGGTCCTACAACGAGTATGCGTATGGAAAAATTTGAGCGCCAATTTATCGCCGAAACCGGTGTCAAACTTATCATAGGTAAAGGTGGCATGGGCGAAGAAACGGCCAAAGGCTGTCTCGAAAACAAAGCGGTTCACGCCGTGTTTCCTGGTGGTTGTGCCGTCGTGGCAGCAACCAAAGTAGAAGAGATTGAACAAGCCGAATGGAAAGACTTGGGTATGCCTGAAACCCTTTGGGTTAGCCGCGTTCGTGAGTTTGGCCCCCTTATTATTTCCATCGATTCAAAAGGTCGTAATATCTTTGAAGAAAATAAGAAAACCTTTAACGAACGTAAAGGTGCCATTTTGCAGAAAATTCATGACCAAGTAAAATTCATCAAGTAACTTAACTCTTTTCACGCCATCTTACTTGATGGCGTATTTTTAAGATTCATCAGCGCTAACTGAATCTTTAACAAGCATACTTTGAAGCCATTCAATTTACCTGACACCAAGCTGTGTTAAAATCTTCCCCTGTTCCAGCCGCAAGAGCGGTGGCCAACAATCATCATTTACTATTTGGAGAAGACAACATGCGTCAATATACGCTGAAATTTGTACTGGCTATGATGGCCACTTTACCTGCTCTTGCTTTCGCCCATCCAGGGCACGAACATACGAACAGTTTTTTGTCTGGTTTTTCTCATCCATTAGGCGGTCTTGATCACTTACTCGCTATGGTTGCCGTTGGTATCTGGGCGGTAAGCCTAGGTGGCCGAGCGGTTTGGACGGTGCCTGCCGCCTTCGTTGTCACTATGTTAATTGGTGGTGGCTTGGCTGTCGCTGGCGTCCACATTCCATTTATCGAACAAGGCATTCTATTATCCGTTGCATTCATGGGTATTATGCTATTGGCCAGCGTAAGATTGTCTATAACAAGCTGCGCAGCCATTGTAGCTGCTTTTGCAATATTTCATGGCGCTGCACACGGTTTGGAAATGCCGCTAAATGCTAACGGCGTTCAATATGCAACTGGCTTTGCCATCGCTACTGCAATGTTACATGCTACGGGCATAGCATTTGGTGCTGTCGTTGCAAGTATCCAAGCGCCTGTTATCAACCGAATTGCAGGCAGCTTGATTACTCTAGCAGGTGCTTTCCTCGCCTTTGCTTAATTCTGTTTCATGAGGTTCATAACCTAGCAAACGGCGATTACCTTCTATTCGGTAATCGCCGTTTTTCATTTACTAAATACATTAATTAACAAAAAGATGGGTTATTAAAGAAAGGAATTAATAATATGCTGTGAGAAGGTTTGAATTGGAAAGGAAGTTGAATTGAAAGGCGCAATCCTCAAGCAACCAATCGCTCTAGGTATTGTCGTAATGACCTTCTGTTTGATTATACTGTTAGGCGGCTATTGGACTCAGACTTCTATTAATACTTTTCGTCACCAACAATCCTCCATATTAAATGGCTTATCTCGCTCACAAGCTTCCGCACTAGAGCGCCGTTTGGCTTCGGCATTCACCTCCGCGCAGATTTTGTCTTATGAAGTGGAGCTTCATAATGGTCAATACGCTTGGTTTGATTCTTACGCTAATCGCTTAATGCAATCTATTGGAGGTATTGAAAATATCCAACTTGCACCACAAGGCATTATCACCAAAATCTTCCCCCTACATGGTAATGAAAAAGCCATTGGTCTGGATATCATAAACAGTGCTCCCTATCACGAAGCCACACAAGATTCTATTGTCAGTAAAAAAATGACTGCTATTGGACCAGTCCCTTTAGTTCAAGGAGGTGTTGCTGTCATCAGTCGCGCGCCCATTTATCTCAACCGAGATACACCCAAAGAGAGCTTTTGGGGCTTTGCTTCTACTCTAGTGTATCTAGACAATTTGCTGAAAGTGACACAACTCAAAGAACTTGCACAAGATGGTTATCAATATGAATTATGGCGCCCTCACAATGATAAAAAAGAACGCATTACCTTATCTTCTTCTCAACAAGCATTAGAAGGCCTTCGCTCCTCCAGCAAAATAGTATTGCCTGTAGGAACTTGGACATTAACCATCAGCCGCAATATTGGCGATGAACTAAGCGCCATTCGAACTAATGGCTATCTGATCACGGGATTAGTCGGCCTCCTCTTGTCTAGCGCATTATATGCCCTATTAATACAACCTTTGAGGCTCGCTAAGCAAGTCCGAGAGAAAACCATTGCACTTCAAGACATGGCTTATCGTGATCCTTTAACAAGCTTACCCAATCGCCGACATTTGCATGATAACTTACCTAATATCCTTTACAAAAATCAATTACTTAGCCGCATATCAGCCTTTATCTACTTTGATCTGGATAACTTTAAACGCATCAATGATACCGTAGGCCATGACATTGGCGACCAAGTATTAGTCATTATCGCCAACCGCCTAAACACCTTAAGAGGAATTTCTGATCAGGTAGTCCGCCTTGGTGGAGATGAATTTGGTATTTTATTGGGAGACGTACAAAGCAAAAAAACGGTACGAGAGTTTGCTGACAAAATTCTGCGCACGGTACACTCCCCCATTAAACTCAATCACAGGGAATTTACCTTAAGCACAAGCTTAGGTGTCGCTATGATTCCAGAACACGGTTATGATCTGGTCACTATTATGCAAAATGCCGATATGGCTCTATATCACGCTAAACAACTGGGTAAAAACCAATACGCTTTTTATACTGAAAGCATGAAAGTCAATACCCACAACACAATCAAAGCAGAAGACGACTTATCTAATGCTATGAAAAATAAAGAGTTTGTATTATTTTATCAACCACAATTTGATCTTGATACGAATCAGATAATAGGTGCAGAAGCCCTTATTCGCTGGCAACACCCTGAGAAGGGACTTATTTTTCCTAACGATTTTGTTCCTCTTGCAGAACACACGGGTGAGATAGTTGAAATGGGCTATTGGGTAATTGAAACCGCTATCCAATATCTTGCAAGACGTAAACAAACCAACCAGCCAAACATTACCATGCACATCAATCTGGCGTCACAACAACTGGCTGATCCTAAGTTTGTTGAACACGTAAAATACTGGCTCAATAAATATCAAGTGGAAGCCAAGTTATTGGGATTTGAAATAACAGAAACAGACATTTTAAAAGACATTGAATTGGCCAAAAGTTTACTGCAAGATCTCAAAAACATGGGCGTTTATATTGCTATAGATGATTTTGGCACAGGCTACTCTTCCCTCGCTCAATTAAAAAACCTACCAGCTGACTTAGTCAAAATTGATAAAAACTTTGTTCGCGAGCTTTTGGACAATGAAGATGACCGCAACATAGTAGAAGCCATCATTGCCATGGCGCACAAACTGAATTTGAACGTCTTAGCAGAAGGCATAGAAACACAACAACAATGGCGAATGTTAGCAGAATTCCAATGCGATTATGGGCAAGGGTTTTATGTTAGTAAAGCGGTGTCAGAAGCTGAATTTAATCGCGCTCCGAATTTGATTCACCATTAATTTTCTCTTTCAGCCCCCCTTACTGTCCAACATAAAAAAGGCTCAAATAGCGAAATATTTGAGCCTTCCATTTAGGGTAATCAACAATTAGGATGCCAAACAGATGGCGCTTCCATGGTTGTGAACTTCCACCAACTCTTTATGTAAACTGCAAATGGCTTTTTCGTAATCTTCTTCATCAATGACAAACTGCATATCCACCTGGCGCATAGATTGGTGCATCGCCAATACGTTTACCTCTTGCTCAGCAATGGCTTTTACTGCTTTCGCCAGCATCCCCGTGGTTTTCATATCACTACCAATCGCCGAGACGATGGCCACTTTGCGTTGCGTGATTTCTGCATCTTCAAATCGTTCGCTCAATACCTTCATGACACGTTTCAAGGTCTTTAGGTTAATGGCCAAGTAATGAGTAATGGTGTTGGCATTAATGTCTTTGGCAATAATGTGTGCATTAAACTGATTCAAGACTTTTAAAATCTCGCCATCAAACTGATCAATCTCACCTGCCATGTCTTGGTCAAATAATTCAACAGCAAACACACCGCGACAACCCGCAATGATCTCAACACAAGGTGCATCGCTAACATAATCACCTGTGATCAAGGTACCAGTATGCTCAGGCTCAAAGGTGTTCTTAACGCGCAGTGAAATACCACTTTGACGTAAACCTTTCGCCGCTTTAGGATGAATGGCTTCCATCCCCAAGTTCGCTAACTGATCTGCCACATCATAGTTAGTTCGACCAATCGGCACAGCATTGGCTTCACCAACCAGACGTGGGTCGGCACTACTCAAGTGAAATTCTTTATGAATAACCGCTTCATGAGCTTTAGTGAGTACAGCAATACGACTGAAAGTCATTTCACTATAGCCACGATCAAAGGTCGACATCAAGCCTGTCTCACTGTGCGCATAGCCTGTCGCAATGGGCAGCTCTTTGTTCAAATCAATGTCTTTAAAAGCATCCACAATCCTTTCATCCAAAGACATGTGAGAAGAAGTGTTCCACCCCGTCAAGTCAACAAACACAGCATTAACACCGTCTCGCTGCAATAAATGAGCAGTATTCCACGCACTGTGCGCTTCACCGATACTGGCCAGCATTTCTCGCACGGTTGCCAAATGCTCACTAATGGAAAAGTGACCGTGCTGACAAAGACGATGTAAGTCTTCCAAACACTCTTGTGCATCCTGTAAACGGCTACCCAAGAAAGCATCGGCTTTATCGCGTAATTCGCCAGCTTCAAACAACTCATGATTGATTGCCATCATGGCGTGACGTACTTCTTGCAATGCCGGGAACCAATGATTTTGCTTGCGCTCTTTGGCAAACAAAGCATACACACCTGCGTCACCCGTTTTCTTATGCTCCAGGAGCTTATCCGTCATACCGCCATAAGCGGACACCACAAAAATTCGGTTGTACAAACTGTTTGTTTGCACTGGTTTAAAAATAATATTATCTCGAACCGAACAGTAGTCACTCATGGACGTACCACCGATCTTCTCAACTGTATGTTGTCCCATTACCAATCCAATATTATGTTGGGGTCACCCCCAAAAGTAACAACGTAAAAAATTGCCGCTATAGTGTCACAAGGCTGTAAAAATTTTAAGCACTTTTTACCATCATTTTTGCGGTTTGTTCACTTTTTCAATCCACCAAGAGTACTTATTATCTGCAACCAAAAGTACTTAGTATTTGCAACCAAGAACGTCTAAGTTTTTGACTGATTTTATCCGTGATTTTGGAATTGAACTCGCAGATGAATCGCAATACTTTACAATATATCAAAGAAACAAAGCGGCTGCCCTAAAACAGAGATTAAAGGTGATCTTTTTTTGAGCAAAAAAATAAAAACGCACCACATCATTACTTTCCCTTGTTCAGAGGCGTATGGAAATTCTCTAAAAGCTCTAAAAAAATAGATTTTTATAACGATTCACTCATCAAAAAAATGCACAAAAAAGAGTCGAAAAATAGACATCATGACAAAAAAGACGCTTTTTCTATTGCATCTAGTCGTTAAAATTCGGAGAATCCGCCCCCTAATCGAAGATGAGAAAAATTGATCACTCGACTTGTATCAATGAATCTCGTTTTGCCTTGCTCCATTGAGGTCAAGACATCAACACTCTTCCTTCGATAAGCGAAATAGGTTTTAACAAAATAGAGATAACTATGAATAATAAAACATCAATCCAAGGCTCTTGGGCTAGCCGTTGGATTTTCATTCTGGCAGCAACAGGCTCAGCGGTGGGTCTAGGTAATATCTGGAAATTCCCTTACATCACAGGTGAGAATGGTGGCGGTGCATTTGTATTAGTTTACCTAGCCTGCATTCTGTTAGTGGGTATCCCAATCATGATGGCAGAAGTTTTCATCGGTCGTCGTGCACGTAAAAATCCAATTAACGCACTAACCGACGTGGCTGCCGAATCAGCCGGCTCTAAATCTTGGAGCATCATTGGTATGATGGGCATGTTGTCTGGCGTCTTGATTTTTTCTTTCTATTCTGTTGTTGGCGGCTGGGTGCTGCATTACATCAAAATCATGCTAACAGGCGAAATGCTTGACATTACCTCAGATCAAGCAGGCGCAGCATTTGGTCGTTTGCTTGAAGACCCTGCAACATTACTATTATGGCACACCCTGTTTAGCATCATGACAGTGGCCGTAGTGGCGGCAGGTGTCAACAAAGGTATTGAAACAGTAACTCGCATTATGATGCCTGCTCTATTTGTTTTATTGCTTATCCTTTTAGGTTACGCGACAACAACGGGTAGCTTCGGTGACGGCTGGAACTTCATGTTCCACTTTGACTTCAGTGCGTTAACATGGAACTCTGCTCTGATCGCTCTAGGCCATTCATTCTTTACCCTATCCTTAGGCATGGGAACCATCATGGCATACGGTTCTTATATGACAAAACAAGCGTCTATTGGTAAAACCGTATTGACCATAGGAGCTTTGGATACTTTGGTCGCATTAATTGCTGGTCTTGCGATCTTTCCAATCATCTTCTCAAATAACATGGATCCAGGTTCGGGCCCAGGCCTAATGTTCATTTCCTTGCCAGTTGCTTTCGGTCAAATGCCATTTGGTCAGTTGTTCGGTACTTTATTCTTTGTGCTGGTGGGTGTTGCTGCCTGGACATCCGCTATCTCACTACTAGAACCCACTGTGGCTTTCTTGGTAGAGAAGTTCAAATTGAGCCGACTGACCGCGTCTATCAGTTTAGGTATCCTGGTTTGGGCATTGGGTATTGCGTGCCTAGGTTCATTCAACTTCATGTCTGAAGTGACCTTCTTCGGTAAAAACACGTTCGACTTCTTAGATTACATCACAGCTAACATCATGCTACCGCTTGGTGGTATTTTGATTTCACTGTTTGCTGGTTGGGTAGTAAAAGATAAGTTCGCTCAAGAAGAACTGCAATTATCAACAGGCATTTACAAGCTATGGAACATCTCAATGAAGTTTACAGCCCCTGTCGCCGTTGCCGTTGTTCTCTATTTCTTGATCAATCCACTGAGTTAATCAACCAGATACCTGGTAAAAAATGCCGCTTATCTTTCTTGATAGCGGCATTTTATACTTGATTGTTGATATTCATATTGAGCGCAACGCGTAGCTTTCACTGGCATTTTGTATGGACTGTTTAAAGTCTGCCGCCGTTTTAGACTGGGACAGTTTAGTCCAAATCATTTCATGAAAGTAAAAAGCCACTGTATTGATAGCGGGTTCCACCACGGCAACCAAACCACCCACTAGAAAACTTCCAGTAATCAGGTATGCCACAGTAAAGGCGATCGAAAAATGCATCACAGCAAATGTAATAGTTTTAGTCATAACAATTCCTCCCATTTGATTTAATTTTTATATTAGAAGGAAAAATAAAATTCTTAAAATTTATTAATTAAATTACTTTGATAGTTTTTATTGTATCTTAGATAAACAAGTTTGCACTCCATCCCAAACCTCAGAAACCACTTTCACCCATTCTACTGGTTTGCTATCTTGCGTTGCCAGCCAAAATCCAGCCCCCAACGCCACGGTATGTCGCCGCCAAGCAGCCATTTCCATTATCAACTCTTCAGCACGGCTTGATGAATCGTTTTCACAAAAAGCCAGTATGGTGTTTGCTTCTAGGTTCTCCACCAATGATGACCACTCAACAGTATTAGCACACGACATCACCACTTGACATCGCACACCTTTATCCAGAAATATGGCTGCAGCCAAATACCCCCAAAGCAGCTTTTGGTTACTTAAACCAAGTATCAAAACACTCTTCTGTGCCTTATTTTGCTGCCCCTTCAAACTGCTAACTCGATCCAATAAACAAGCAGTCAAAACCGCTTCAACAAAAGATAAGGATGCGCCTCTATTCATTCTTTCCAAAGCAGGCAATAGCCAATCGCGAATAGCGATCTCCGCTGGATATTGAGAAAAAACTTGCCGATATAATTGTTCTATCTTGGTTGCATTCATCCTTTGCGCCGCCTGAATAAGCTGAATTCTGAACGCTTGCCATTCGCTGTCCGATGAGAGAGTTGAGGGAATAGAATCTTGTTCATTACTTTGATCCAACAAAGCTCGCACCTTACTAACCGCTACCCCCTGTTGAATCCATTTCAGAATCGCTTCAACTCTTAGTATGTGGCTGTGGTCGTAAAGACGATGGCCTTTCGTTGTCCGTTTCGGTTTCAACAAGCCATAGCGGCGCTCCCAAGCGCGCAAGGTCACTGAATTCACCCCAGTTTGTTGAGATAACTCTCGAATAGGAAATAAACCGCTTGCCGATGCCTCTGCTAACTTATTGTCCTGCAGTTTCTTTTCGGAAGGTTTTCCATCTGCTTCATTCATTTCACTGTCCACGGGTCTCATACTCATTGTTTCAGTTGGGAAGACCGCTCATAACGAGCAAACTTCCCATACTGGTCTAAACTTAAAACACCAACAAAAACTATACAATTTCTTTTTTGTATAAGTTTATTGATTTTCCTATACAAAAAACTATATTGTATAAGAAAATATTTTGCAGAGGCAAAAATTCATGGATACATCAGCCACTCAACAACCAGAACTTAAGCAATATGATGTCGCCATTATCGGCGCTGGTTTAGCAGGCAGCTTGTGCGCCGAACAATTGACCAGAGCGGGTTTATCTGTTTGCGTGTTAGACAAGAGTAGAGGATCAGGTGGGCGAGCAGGCAGTAAACGCATTAATGATACAGATAGCTGTGAATTGGGAACGCCCTTTATTCTCGCCAGCCAAGCTTCTACACAAAGACTATTTGAGCAATTAAGTAAACAAAATCTAGCAAGCCCTTGGCAGCAAGCCAGCTCAAAAGAAGCAATCGCCTACGTTGGTACCCCTAAAATGAGTAGCATTACGCGTCATTGGTTACACCATGCTCATCTCATTACCAACACCAAGGTACATCAGCTGGATAGAATCAATAAAAATGGTGAACGGTACTGGGTACTTCGCAATGATAAATACCAAAGTTGTGTATTAGCACCTAATCTCATTATCGCCACACCGGCACATCAGGCAGCCATGTTACTTGCCACCAATGCTGACCTAGCAGTGTTGTTATTGCGTGCTAATCAGGCTTGTAAAGACTATTTTTCTCAGTGGTCCATATGGTTGGAAACGCAAGCAAGTGATTTAAAGGCATTAGTAGAGCCCAAAAAATCTTTTATTCAACGTATGGTCAAAGACAACCATAAGCCTGCTCGTAACGGTCAGCATAATGATCGTTGGGTCATTCAAACTTCAGCCGATTGGACGGCTGAACACCTTGATCAAGATAAGGAGTGGATTGCTCAACAAATTTGTAAAGAATTTGCGGAACATACAGAACAGAGAATTTTGCAGCGCGGTGAACCGCATCGCTGGTTCTTCAGCCGTTATGCGGAAAATCGCGGCAATAAAACCTTCGCCTGGTCGCCAGAAAATCAAGTTGGTCTTGCCGGCGATTGGCTTTGTCAAGGAGACGCTGAAGGCGCATTGATAAGCGCCCTAACTTTAACGGATTGGATCATTGAAAGCTCAAAAGGCCAGAACAGCAAGCTTTAAGGAGAGTTAATATGTCTCATTCAGTTACTCATTCAACCCAAGATCACAAAATACCAGTTGGCATCAGTGCTTGCTTACTGGGCGACAATGTACGCTTTAATGGTGGTCACAGTCGCTCCTATTACTGCGACCAAGTGTTGGGAGACTATTTTGACTACCAAACCTTCTGTCCAGAAGTGGCGGCTGGATTTGGCACTCCACGTCCAACCGTTCGTTTAGAAGGCGATCCAAATCATCCAACCATGACCTTCACCAAAGACATGAGTGAGGATCTAACCGATCGTTTTGTAAAAGGCAGCGCCGATTATCTTGATAAATTGTCTCATTTAGACGGTTACATAGTGATGAAAAATTCTCCTAGCTGTGGCATGGAGCGTATCAAGGTATACCAAGCAAATGGCCACCCTCACATGCAGCGCAGTGCTGGCTTGTTTACCAAGGCCTTAATGGAAAAATACCCATTATTACCGATTGAGGAAGATGGTCGTTTGAATGACGCTCATTTGCGAGAAAACTTCTTGCTGCGCGTATTTACGCATCATGACTTTCGACACAGTGTGCCTGAAGAACCCAGCATGCATGATTTGATTGCCTTTCACAGTCGTTATAAATACATGGTGATGGCGCACTCTCAACCCGTTTATCGCGAATTAGGTCGATTATTATCAGGCAATGATCCAAGGCCAATCCAGGAACTAAAAGAGATGTATTTTACCAGGCTCATGACTTGCCTTTCTAAACCCGCAAAACGTAAAAACCATTGCAATGTTTTAATGCACCTAGTGGGCTATTTAAAACACAGTGTGGATGTATCCGTACGAAAAGACATTCTTGATGTTGTAGAGCAATATCGTCGTGGCGAAGTGAATTTAGCAACACCGATTGCCTTATTACACCACTATCTAAAACATCACGGCAGCGAATACATTAGAAAACAAAGCTATTTAACACCTTACCCAAGCCCATTGGGCATTCGTAATACAGTATAACTCTGCCTAATGAGCACAAGAGGAACGCAAAGTAGTATGAAGATCCAACATCTTGTTTGGCTAAGAAACGATCTGAGAATGTTGGATAACCCAGCACTTTTCAATGCATCCTTACAAGGAAATGTGGCTGTGTTATTCACAATCACCCAAGCACAATGGCAAAAACACAATGAGTCAGCGGCTAAAACTGGCTTACGCCTTGGTTTGATGGACAATCTTTGCAAAGATTTGGCGCAGTTAGGGATTCCGGTTCACTATATTGTCGCGGACTACTTCACCGAACTGATTGATAAAATTTACACTCTATGTGAGCAACTTAGTATACAACACTTATGGTATAACCAAGAGCTTGCCCTCGATGAAGCCAACCGTGATAAAACGGTGCAACAAGAGCTGCTTGAACTCAGTATCACTTGCCATCCACAAGCTGCCGATTTAATTGTGTCGCAGGCGGTGCTGAGCCAACAAAACACCTCCTTTAAAGTCTTTACGCCCTTCTTTAAACGCTGGCTGAGTCTGTTGTCTCAACAAGACCCAACCCCTCTTCCGGCTCCTGCACAACAGGGCAATGCGTTATCGGTCCAGCCTATACCAAAGCTTGATAAGTACAGCTTTCGAGATGACCTATGGCCTGCGGACCTAACCATTGCTCAACAAAAACTCTGGCAATTCTGTCGTCACAAAGAACGGCATTATGATAGTGACCGTGACTTTCCAGCCTTACCTGCTACCAGCACATTGTCACCTTATCTCGCCCTAGGTGCACTCGGGCCAAGACAATGTCTGCAAGCCATACATGATACTTGTGCTCGTGAAAATAGAGCATGGCAAGACAGCACTTGGTTAAAAGAGCTAGCTTGGCGAGACTTTTACAGACAACTCATGCACCACTTTCCAAACCTCAATAAAGGCATGCCATTTAAACCAGAAACCAATGCCATTATTTGGCAAGATGATGTTCAATCGTATCAAGCTTGGTGTCAGGGCAATACTGGCTTCCCTATTGTGGATGCAGCAATGCGTCAACTCAATCAAACAGGATGGATGCACAATCGTTTACGTATGATAACCGCCAGCTTCTTCTGCAAATTACTCTTTGCGGATTGGCATAAAGGTGAAGCCTATTTTATGCGTCAGCTTATTGATGGAGAGTTTGCTGCCAATAATGGCGGCTGGCAATGGAGCGCCTCTACAGGTTGTGACGCTGCCCCCTATTTCCGCGTCTTTAATCCAACAAGACAGTCAGAGAACTATGATAAAAATGGCGATTTTATTCGTCGCTTTGTACCAGAACTGGCCAAGCTAGACAGCAAGTCCATCCACAATCCGAACTCACAACAAAGAAAAGACTGTCATTATCCAGAGCCAATCCTTGACTATAAACCCGCTCGATTAGCGGCTATTGCAGCCTTTGATAACTTAAAAGAACTCGCATAGCGCTTGCTCAGACAGTATTAACCAAGAGAACCTATAACAGTTCGGCCATACTCTTTCGATTTTTTCATCCAACTTCTATACTTTGAGCTGTAATAATTTTAAACTCGGCTTTCATAGACGCAATGAAACCTCTATAATCCGCTTTTTTCTGGATCCGAAATTATTATGTCAACACCACAACACCTACATGATGTTCTCGTTCATCTAAGACGCATTATTCGCGCAACAGATTTACAATCTAAGCGTGTCGTTAAAGCCTGTGGATTGACGATACCTCAAATCATGGTTTTGCGCTCAATTGAGGAGCTAGGTGATGTAACAGTGCGTCGTATTTCGGACAGCGTTTCTCTAAGCCAAGCCACAGTGACCACCATCTTAAATAGATTAGAAGACCGCAAATACGTGGAACGCGTTCGAGCCCAAAAGGATAAACGTATTGTTAATGCGCGCTTAACTAATCTCGGTAAAGAAGTATTGGAAACCACTCCACCTTTGTTACATGAAAAGTTCATTAATGAATTTGAAGCATTAGAAGGCTGGGAACAAACGCAAGTGCTGTCTTCTTTACAACGCATTGCCATGATGATGGATGCAGAATCTCTTGATGCCGCTCCTTTATTGGACATCAATGCACCGGATTTACAATAAACACATTGCCCACTAAGAAGCTTCAAATCTTAGTCATCTAAATTATTTTGAACCTTAATAAAAAATGGCCACCTTATATCAAGGTGGCCATTTTTCTCTCGGTCGCTATAAGGAAGTCCTTATTTTACAACCGACTATTTCAGGTTCAATACGTCTTGCATGTCATACATACCAGCATTTTTACCTTCTAACCAATGAGCGGCACGAACGGCGCCTTTAGCAAAGGTCATTCGACTGCTGGCTTTATGTACAATTTCAATGCGCTCGCCTTCTGTTGCGAACCACACACTGTGTTCACCGACAACATCTCCTGCACGTATGGTTTCAAAGCCAATTTCTTGCTGAGTACGAGGTCCAATTTGCCCTTCACGACCATACACAGCACATTCTTTTAAATCACGGCCCAATGCATCAGCAACCACTTCTCCCATACGTAAAGCTGTACCAGATGGAGAATCCACTTTATGACGATGATGCGCTTCAACGATTTCCACATCGTAATCATCACCTAAAATTTGCGCTGCGGTAGCAAGCAGTTTTAAGGTCAGGTTCACCCCCACACTCATGTTAGGCGCAAACACAACTGGCGACTGTTCTGCAAAACTTTCTAGGGTGGCTTTTTCATCATCCGTCAGACCCGTTGTCCCCACCACAATGGCTTTTTGATGTTGCGCACAGAAAGCGGCATTTTCCAAGGTTAATGCAGGCGTGGTGAAATCGATCAAGACATCAAAATCATTCACACAATCTGCCAAACTGGCAACAGCAGCTACACCTAATTTTCCAATACCAGCAATTTCACCCGCGTCCGCACCAATTAAGCTACTGCCTGGTTTTAATACAGCTGCGCCAAGTGACACGCCTTGCATATCAGACACAGCCATAACCAGATTTTTCCCCATGCGCCCAGACGCGCCAATTACTGCTACTCGCATTTACTCTACCCTCAAAATTCATTGCGCAAACCATAGCAAAAAAACCTGAAAAACTCAGCCTTTATAATGGCTAAAAAGCCTAAAAAAGGGAGCAAATGCTCCCTTTTTTAGGCTTTTTTTATTAGAAAATTTCATCCGGTGCTAGGTCGTCCAACATAGACTGATCAAACTCGATCACCCCATCAGAAGGAATATCGTCAATAGAATCACGCATCTGAGGGCGCACATCATTTTGTTTAATCACAATTTCTACACGACGATTGGTTGCTCGATTTGCCACACTGTCGTTCGGCACCAAAGGTCGAGTATCGGCAAAGCCCGTTACGGAGAAACGGTTCTGACTTAATTGCCCAGTAGAAAATAATTCTTCTGCAACAGAGATAGCACGTGCCGCCGAAAGCTGCCAATTGGAACGAAACTGTCGACTTTGAATCGGCAGGTTGTCTGTATGACCCTCAACTGAAATGGTCCCTTGAATGCCAACCAAAACATCACGTATCAAATCAATCACAGGAATAAAGTCGTAATTCAGTTCCGCTGACCCAGAATCAAACGACCCTTGATCTTTAATTCGTATGGTAATGGTCTCTTCTTTGGTCTCTATTTCAACCGTTCCTTTAGAAATTTCTTCACGTAACACAGAGGCAATCTGTTGCGCGTCCCCTTCGGTCTCTTGAATCTTCTTCTCACGCTCAATATCCGCTTTGGATTTATCAACAAAAGTTACAGGTGCTGGTTGACCAGAATCTTCCTGCTGATTTAGTTCAGCCGTTTCAGGTTTACACAAGACTTCTAAAGTATTTTCCGGCTTGGAATCAACTTTTTGCCTTACTTCATTAATAGGCGTAGGTTCCGGCTTCGCTGGGCTGAATTCCTGTGCAATGACCGAAGTCCCCATTGGAATAGCGTCGGCTCTAATCTCTCGTTGCACACCAAAAGCCATTCTTAATGAACCAGCGATTTGTTTGAACTTAATGACATCCATTTCTGAGAAAGAAAGCAACAGCACAAAGAAACACATTAACAACGCCATTAAGTCAGCAAAAGTGCCCATGTAGGCAGGAAGGCCTTCTTCGCATTCAGGACAATCTTGTTGTTCTTCATCACTCATGGTGGAATCCATTTACTACTTAAAATTATTCGCGCTCAGCACGTTTACTTTCTGCCAAATAGGTCTTCAATGCGCCATCCAAGATACGCGGATTTTGACCAGACTGAATGGCCAATAGAGCATCGAGTATCATACGCTGACAAATTAACTCTTCATCAGCTCGCGTCATCAATTTCGCTTGGATAGGAAGACACACCATGTTGGCTAACATAGCACCATACATAGTGGTTAGGAGTGCGACAGCCATTGCTGGGCCTATGGCTTTAGGATCATCCATGTTAGCCAACATTTGTACCAGACCAACCAAGGTACCAATCATGCCCATTGCCGGCCCCACATCACCGAACGCTTTAAAGACTTTTGCGCCCTTGGTATGCCGATAATAGGATTGATCCATATCTTTACTGAGCTGACTTTTGACCACATTACTGTCGTGACCGTCCACCAGCATTTGAATGCCTTTTGATAAAAAAGGATGGCTAACTTCTTTGCCTTCCAAAGACAGTAAACCGCCTTTACGAGCTTCATCAGCCAAACCGTAGACTTCATCAATCAAAGTATCCAAAGGAACACTTTTAAACATGAAAGCTTTTGCGGCGACTTTCCCTGCGCCTAGAAATTGTGCTAATGGATATTGCATTAGCACAACAAATGTCGACCCTACTATTACAATCAAAACTGAAGCGGTATCTATAAACATACCGGCGGAGCCACCAACAAAGATGGCTGCGATGACAACAATAAAGGATCCAACAAGTCCTATTAACGTTGCGATATCCACATACGTCTCCTAACAAAAAGCGTTTTTCTAACTGGTACAATCGTGATTCTATATGAAAGAATAAGCTTCAACGGCAACTTCTTGCATAATTTTTGTAATTTTCATCAATTCTCTCTCGAACAGTAAGCTTTTTTCTGTTAAAAAACGTAGGTTTTATCAAGAGTAACTAACATGTCACGTAAAAACAGTGTCCGCTACTTTGAAGAAAACCTTGGCGAGCTTGATGCCTTGGTCACTCAACTTGAGTCAAATCAACTTTCTCTTGAGGAAGCCCTAAAAGCTTTCGAGAAAGGTGTTAAACTCAGTCAAGAATGTCAGTCCGTTCTCACCCAAGCCGAACAAAAAGTTCAGATTTTACTTGAAAAACAAGATGGTGAGCATTTAGAAACTTTTGACCCGGAATCCAGTTCGTGACCCTAGACGATTTTTCACAATTTGCCCGCCGCCGAGTTGATCATTACCTCACACTACATCTTGACCAATATGTCCCTGCCACTCATCTACAAGAAGCCATGGCTTACAGTCTTTTTAATGGTGGCAAACGTGTTCGCCCCATGTTGACCTATGCCGTGGCCAGTTTGTTTGATGAGATAAACGAGCTAACAGATGCTAGCGCCGCGGCCATTGAGTCCATTCATGCCTACTCACTCATTCATGATGACTTACCCGCTATGGATGACGATGATCTGCGTCGTGGCAAACCCACCTGCCATATTCAGTACGATGAAGCGACTGCTATACTAGCTGGTGATGCCTTACAAACCTTCGCCTTCGAACTGCTAAGTCATTCACAACATACCAACGCTAACGTGCAACTTCAATTAATTCAAGAACTTATTCACGCATCTGGGCGACATGGTATGGTAACAGGACAAATGATCGATCTTATAAGTGTAGGTCAAACTATAGACAAAGATGCGCTACAACAAATGCACCAACACAAAACTGGCGCATTAATTCGTGCCAGTATTCGTATGGGCGCCATCAGCGTTGGCATACAGAATTCAGAAAAAATGCAACAACTTGATCAATATGCCAATGCCATTGGTTTGGCTTTTCAAGTACAAGATGACATTATCGATATCACTAGTGACACAACGACTCTTGGTAAAAAGCAATTTTCGGATGAACAAGCCAATAAGCCCACTTACCCTAAATTGCTGGGGTTAGAGGGCGCACAAGCCTTTGCCAATACTTTGCATCAGCAAGCATTAAACGCCATTTCTCCCTTTGGTCAGTCGGCACAACCATTAGTTGAGCTTGCTAACTATATTATTGGGCGTAACCACTGATATACTTATCCGCCTTTTTAGATTAATTTTGTGACCAAACCTGTGCCCATGTTTGAAGAAATACCGACAGCGCGACCCATTACTCCCTTACTTGATCAGGTAAATTCACCTGAAGATTTACGCGCCTTTAGCAAAGACCAACTGCCTCAACTCATTCATGAGCTGAGAGAATTTATGCTTTACAGTGTGGGACAAACAGGGGGCCACTTCGGTGCGGGACTTGGCGTAGTGGAATTAACGGTCGCTCTGCATTATATCTACCATACACCTGAAGACCGTATAGTATGGGATGTTGGTCATCAAGCTTACCCTCATAAGATATTGACTGGGCGACGTGAAGCACTGCTTAAGATCCGACAAGAAAAGGGTATTTCAGGTTTCCCTAAACGTGAAGAAAGCCAGTACGACACCTTTGGTGTCGGACACTCAAGTACTTCCATCGGTGCCGCTTTAGGTATGGCACTGGCCGCCAAACAATTCAATACAGGTCGTAAAGCCGTTGCGGTGATAGGTGATGGCGCCATGTCTGCTGGCATGGCTTTTGAGGCGCTAAACCACGCAGGACACGAAAATGCTGACATGCTAGTCATTCTTAATGATAACGAAATGTCTATCTCCAAACCCGTTGGCGCCCTATCTAGCTACTTTGCCAGAATTTGGGCTAGTAAAACCTATGACAGCATTCGCAAAGGTGGTCAAAAAGTCTTTTCAGGACTTCCGTCGGCGCTTGAGCTAGCTCGCAAAGCAGAAGAACATATGAAAGGCATGGTGTCCCCTGGCATGATGTTTGAAGAGCTTGGCTTTAATTATATTGGCCCAATTGACGGTCATGATATTGATCACCTACTCACCACCATCGCCAATTTAAAAGACCGTGAAGGCCCACAGTTTTTGCATGTGATTACCAAAAAAGGCAAGGGGTTTGAGCCCGCTGAAGGCGACCCAATCGGTTATCATGCCATTAATAAAATCGAACCTGATCCGGTACCAAACAAAGTCAGCAGTAAACTGCCAAAATACTGTAATGTATTTGGTCAATGGGTTTGTGATGCCGCTCAACAAGATGATAAATTGGCCGCGATCACACCCGCCATGAAAGAAGGCTCTGATCTAATTGCCTTCGCTGAACGTTTCCCAGAAAGATACTTTGATGTGGCCATTGCCGAACAGCATGCGGTTACTCTAGCCGCCGGTATGGCTTGTGATGGTGTAAAACCTGTGGTGGCCATTTACTCTACCTTCTTACAACGAGCCTATGATCAATTGATCCACGATGTTGCACTGCAAAACTTAGATGTTTTGTTTGCTATTGATCGCGCAGGCCTGGTTGGTGAAGACGGTCCAACTCACGCAGGCGCTTATGACTTAAGCTATTTGCGTTGTATTCCCAACATGGTGGTTATGGCTCCTTCGGATGAAAACGAATGCCGCAAAATGCTGCAGACTGGTTATCAATATCAAGGCCCAGCAGCCGTTCGCTACCCTCGTGGCACTGGCCCTGGTGTCGACATTGATGAATCACTGGAAACCATTACTATAGGTAAATCTCGACAACTACGCGAAGGCCAATCTGGCGTTGTCATTTGCAGCTTTGGCCGTCCCACATACGATGCCCTCGAGGCTGCTGAGTCACTGGACGCTAGCTTAATCGATATGCGTTTTGTGAAACCTTTAGATGAACAAGTCATATTGGAGAACAAGGCAGCTAAGTTATTGGTCACAGTAGAAGAAAACGCCATTATGGGTGGAGCAGGCTCCGCTGTAAGTGAATTCTTATTAGCGAATAACATTCATGTTCCTGTTTTGCATTTAGGCTTACCGGATCAGTACGAAGAACACGCCAGTCATCAAGCTATGCTGAAACGAGTAGGTCTGGACTCACAAGGTATTATTAATAGCATCAAAACGAAACTGGCCAGTTTCAACTGATGGTTCGTTTCAGTCTGCCCCATCTTAAATAGTCAGTGTTTTAATACTATTGCAACCCCATCAAAAAATCCTCTGCGTCTAAGTACACAGAGGATTTTTTGATGCTTTTGAGCTGTCGTAATCCAATTAACAACAACGGATAACAATTAGAAAGTATCAGAATTCCTTTCTCCCCATTCCCCATTCCCCATTCCCCATTAAACATAATCCTCATTTATGGTATGAACAAACTGACCGCTGCTTTTTATCAGTTTTTATCCAGCTTGAATCCGTTTGGTAAATAAATCCTATACCTGAATAAAGAAATCGTTTGCATTAATACGAATATAAATGATAATTACTTTTATTATACTTAAAGGTTATGAACTTTGCATTTGAATCTACCTCTCGCAAATCATGTTTTTCGCTTAACTCAATTCAATAAGCGTTATCTCATAGTATTAGCCGTGTTAAGCGCGTGGCTGCTCCCAGACTTTCAAACTAGGGTAACGGGTGTACTTTCAGATTCCTTTTTACAGGTATCCGCCTTTGTTGCTGCCACCTTGGCGATTTACTACGGAATGATCCACCATATCAACACAGCCGGATGGCAAAATTGGATCAATCAAAAAACGCATCGAGAAATACTCTATGCTGGGCTCATGGGGATCTTGCCTGGATGCGGTGGTGCCATTGTAGTGATTACCCAATACACCAGAGGAAAAATTGGTTTTGGCGCAGTGGTCACCGTACTCACCAGTACTATGGGAGACGCTGCTTTTCTGCTCATCAGCCAGCGCCCCCAACAAGCCTTTATAGTGTTGCCCATCAGTCTGTTAGTCGGCATTGCGTCGGGAGTTATTACACAGAATTTCTTGCCCTGCCCACGCCCTAAACAAGACTCTTATGATGACAATATGCTAGGTAATCAAACAGACAAAAGCGAAGATATCCAAACAACATCAATGGATATTTGGGTAAGTCGTATCAACATCGCCTTTTGGTGCTTATTGATCCTTCCAGTCACACTGGTGGCACTATTGTTAGCAATGCAATATGACGTCAATCTATTGCTTGGATTTCCAGATCAACTAATCGAAGAAATGGGCGCCATCGCAGGTTTTACTTGCCTTCTATTATGGGTATTGTCAGCAAAAACCGACCATTTCCGTGAACTAACCAAAGAAAACGACAATCGCCTCCCTAAGCACTGGCTACGTAAGGTGGCGCAAGATACTCAATTTGTTACCAGCTGGGTCATCGTCGCTTTTTTAAGCTTTGAACTGTTAAATCACTATTTTGGGAACAACTTCATTGCTTTGATTAAAGACTTCGAAAGTAACAGTGTGTTTTTCGCTGTCATTATTGGATTGTTACCCGGTTGTGGCCCACAGATAATGATAACGGGCTTGTATCTTCAAGGTGCGATTCCGCTGTCAGCCCAATTAGCGAACGCCATAAGCAATGATGGTGATGCCTTGTTTCCCGCTATTGCATTGGCTCCAAAAGCGGCGTTACTGGCTACCCTTTATTCAAGTATTCCAGCGCTAATTGCGGGCTACGGCTACTATTGGTTATTTGAAATATGACGTTATATCAATTCACTTCACAAGAATATTGTAACTCACATCTCAAAATAGGCTGATCTGGGCTTGTGTCAGTTTGAACGGTAAGCGCAAATCACCTCGATTTGGCGATGAAGATACTTGGTTTTACGACCTAAAACACGCTTTCGCCACTTCCTAAAACGGGAGGCTTGCATTTCTGAGCGCATTAATTCGATTACTTCTGATTCAGACAAGCCGTACTCTTTAATAATGGCTTCAAATGGCGTTCTGCCTTCCCACGCCATTGCTATGACCTAGGAGATATCAGGTTCAAACAAATTCATCATAAAGAGCCCAACGTTCTCTGTGAAATAGCTTAAAAATGGCAAATATTCTTGAATCAACTTAGCAACACCAGCTTTTTACATCCATCAATATAACAATCCGAAAAAACACCTAGGAACAGAATCTCTTGCCCATAATTTGAAACTTAAAATAATCATTCTCGTCCTACCCTAAAGTCATCAGCCACTTATCATCTTAATGAACTCATCCTTCATCGCTTCTTAAGCGCATCCCATAAACCACTACAATTCTTCTGGAAGCCTTTCTATCACTCAGCTTGAAGCTTAAAGCTTAAAGCTTAAAGAAAAACATTACAGCTCTAAACTAGAAGTCTAGTTAAAAGTGATAACATCCGCTCAAAATGCTCTTTAAATCAAATAAATAAGCCATTTTAGATACATATAATCACAACAAAACCCGTCAAATATTTGATATATAAAGATTAGAGATGTAAATTAATAGTCATCACTCCATAAAAACGAACCTAATATTTCATAAGAAATTTTCACTAAAGGACACAAAAAATGAAAAGTAAATTACTGCTTTCTGTCGCCTTTTCTTTGGGCACGACAGGTGCATTTTCGGCTCACCACGAATGTGGCAAAGTCACGATTGCAGACATGAATTGGAGCTCAGCTTCTCTCATCGCGAATGTCGACAAATTCATTCTTAGTAATGGTTTTGATTGTGATGCAGAGTTGGTGCCTGGCGACACCATGCCAACGGGTACTTCCATGATAGAAAAAGGTCAGCCTGACATTGCCCCAGAACTTTGGACTAACTCCTTTAACGCCGTGCTGAACCAAGGTGTTGAAGAAGGTCGTTTAAAGCTGGCAGGCAAATCTCTCTCTGATGGCGGTGAAGAAGGTTTTTGGGTTCCTGCCTACATGGTGGAAGAAGACCCTGAACTGGCGACCATTGAAGGCGTCATCAAACACGCAAAAGAATTCCCTCACCCAGAAAACGATGAGGTTTCTGGCTTTTATGGCTGTCCTGCGGGTTGGGGTTGCCAAATTTCTGGTGGTAACTTATTCCGCGCCCTTAAGCTTGAAGAAGCGGGTTTTGAACTGATTGATCCAGGTTCCGGTGCAGGTCTTGCGGGTTCCATTGCCAAAGCTTATGAGCGTAAAGCGCCTTGGTTTGGTTACTACTGGGCACCAACAGCCGTATTAGGTAAATACAAAATGGTCAAAGTCGACTTTGGCTCTGGTGTCAACAAAGATGACTTCATTAACTGTATCGCGTTGGCCGATTGTTTAGAACCTAAAGTCTCCATGTATCCACCTTCTCCTGTGTATACCATCACCACAGATGAATTTGCTAACAAAGCACCTGAGGCCTATGAATACCTTAGCAAACGTTCTTTCACCAACGAGCAAATGAATGGCTTATTGGCATGGGTTGAAGAAAACCAAGCTGACGGTCAATACGCTGCTGAAAACTTCATGTTTGAACATGAAGACATCTGGTCTCAGTGGGTCAGCAATGATGTAAAAGACAAGCTGCTAAAAGCACTTGATGATTTATAAGTTTTCCTGATGCAAACCATCACGAGCAAGCCTACTCCTTGCTCGTGATTTTTCCTTCCTGTTTTAATCAAAAGAATACACTATGGCAGATCAATCATGGCTCACTGAATTTCCCGATATGAGCCGCAGAGAACTTTTGGGAATACGTAAAACCTTGGACGGTGCTTACCGTGACTTTTCTCGCACCTATGGCGATCAGATTGAAGCTTTCTTCGATCCCTTACTGAGTTTCCTAGTATGGTTTGAAAACCTATTACTCAATACACCTTGGTGGTTGGTGCTGGGGATACTTACAGGTCTAGTGTACTTTATGAGCCGTTCTTGGAAACTGAGTCTTGGCATCACCCTTTCTATGTTGCTGATTGGCTATTTTGGCATGTGGGATGACACCATGCGCACCCTCAGCATCATCACCGTCTGTACCTTCTTGGCCATCATATTAGGCATTCCGGTCGGGATTTTGATGGCTCGTTCCAAAAGGGCACAATCCATTATCACCCCCTTATTGGATATCATGCAGACCATGCCGGCCTTTGTTTACTTAATTCCTGTCGTCATGCTGTTAGGTATAGGCAAAATCCCAGGCTTAATTGCTGTGGTAATCTATGCTATCCCCCCCGTTATTCGCTTGACCAATCTCGGTATCCGCTTAGTGCCCCATGAGACTTTGGAAGCCGCAACCGCCTATGGTGCAACGCCAACACAGCGTTTGTTTGGTGTTCAGCTACCACTTGCTATGCCTACCATAATGGCAGGCATTAACCAGACCATTATGATGGCGCTGGCTATGGTTGTCATCGCTTCTATGATTGGCGTGAAAGGATTGGGACAACCAGTTCTACAATCCATCAACAATCAGTATTTTACCGTTGGCTTACTTAATGGATTGGCCATTGTCGCTCTCGCCATCATGTTTGACCGCGTGTCTCAAAGCTACGCTAAACGTACCCAAAAACACCTAGGAGGCGATCAAAATGGACATTAATACAACGCCATTGATTGAAATCGAATCCTTATATCAAATATTTGGTACCCATTCTGAAAAAGTCTTACCCAAAGTAAAAGACGGCATGAGCAAAAGCGATGTGCTAGCGGAAACGGGTCACACTGTAGGTTTACGAGATATCAACTTGTCAGTAAACCGTGGAGAAATCTTCGTTATCATGGGTCTATCCGGCTCAGGTAAGTCAACTCTTATTCGCCATTTCAATCGTCTAATCGACCCAACGGCCGGTAAGATCAAAGTAGAAGGAGACGATATTCTCACTTTGAGTCCGAAAGACTTAATTGAATTTCGACGCCATAAAATGTCTATGGTATTCCAACACTTTGGTTTAATGCCGCACCATTGCGTTCTGGATAACGTGGGTTATGGCTTGTCTATTCAAGGCGAAAAATCTGCAATATGGAAAGAAAAGGCTAAACACTGGTTAGAAGCAGTTGGCTTAGAAGGCTATGAAGATCAATATCCCTCGCAGCTATCAGGCGGTCAACAGCAACGTGTCGGTCTGGCGCGAGCACTTTGCACCGATGCAGAAATTCTCTTGATGGACGAAGCCTTTTCGGCACTGGATCCATTAATTCGATTTGAAATGCAAACACAACTGATTGAACTACAAGCTACACTTCAGAAAACCATCATCTTCATTACTCACGACCTTGATGAAGCACTGCGACTTGGTGACCGCATTGCGGTATTAAAAGACGGCGAGATGATTCAAGTCGGCACGCCAGAAGACATCATACTGAACCCTGTCGACGATTATGTACGCGACTTCGCTAAGGACGTTAATCGTGCAAAAGCACTCAAAGTCAGCCACATAATGAATAAAGATTTAAGCTTAGTCATTGACTGTGAAAAGGCAGAAGATCTCATGCCTGCCTTTACCAACCATGAGTTTATCATTTGGACCCAACAACAAACACTGCAAGGTGTGATTAGCCAGAATCGATTACAGGCCTATTTAGCACGGCAAGTAAACTCTCCTTTATTGCATCAAACCAGTGTGACAAAGAAAGAGTACCTGCAATTTGTCTTACCACTGGCATTGAAAGCCGATCACGATTTATTGCCAGTACTGGATGCAGACAACAAGGTCATAGGCAGTTTATCAAACGAAGCCTTATCCCATGTTCTTAGTCCGAGTTTTGATGCTTCTTAAAGCACAGAGCTAGGCAATGTTTCGATCATAAAGATACCAAGCATAAAAAAGGAAGCGCATGCTTCCTTTTTTGAGGCTTTCATAATTACAGGCTGATTAAAGCCAAACCAAATCCGAAATGATGTTGTATCTCGTTGGTTATAAAATCCGTTGGGGTTTCTTTTGAAAGCCTGGCTTAGACAAGCGCCACACAATGCCCACCAGCAAAAACACCACATGAAAGGCAATTAACAATAAATAAGCATCGCCAAAACCGGTTTCTCTGGTTACTAAATTAGAACTTAAAAAGGAGGCGTTAATAATATTGATGCCAAAAGTAATGGCAGCTAAGGTAGGTTGAGATCGAAATGCAATCATAGCCAACAGGCTACTGAACATGGCTATAAAAATACCACCCATAGGCAAAAAAATGGACAATGTTCCAGACACCAATGCCACGATAGATAAAGTACTCATAGTTTTCCGTCCCTATTTTCTTACTTCTACTTCAAAAGATATTAACCTTGACACAAAAACGATTAATGTAAGTCAACTTTTGCATGTTTTGAGCACATTTACTTGAAAAAGCTAACCTAAATCAACGAATTGTTCAAAATTAATACAATCGATACTACTGCGAACGTTTTACATTTGCAACTTTAATTCATAATTAAGCCATTATTGCAATATATCGATACATATTATTACGAAATAATTAGAAAACGGAGATAAAACAATGCCCTTTACAAAACGTAAAAGGAGTAGTCGTATCTTATAGGGTTTGCAAAGCCGAAATTAACGCCTGCATTTCTTCATCAGTACCAATTGTGATACGCAGATAGTTACCAATACGCGGCTTATTTCCAAAGTAACGAACCAATATCCCCTGCTCTTTTAGGGACAAATAAACATGCTCTGCTGACTTATCAGGATGAGTCGCAAACACAAAATTGGTCGCCGAAGGTAACAACTCGTAACCCAATTCACTAAGCGCTTTAACCGTATATTCGCGGGTCGCAATAGTCTTATCACAGATTTCTTGCAAGTAAGCAGTATCTTGTACCGCTGCGGTTGCACCCGCCAAAGCAATACGATCAATTGGGTAGGAGTTAAAAGAGTTTTTCAGACGCTCCAAACCTTCGATCAAATCTGCGTGTCCAAAAGCATAACCGACGCGAATCCCCGCCAAAGCACGAGATTTTGACATGGTTTGCACCACCAAAAGGTTAGGATATTGATTCACCAAACTCACCGCACTTTGCGCCCCAAAGTCCACATAGGCTTCGTCCACCAAGACCATGACATCTGGATTGGCTTGCAAAATCACTTCGATATCCGCCAATGGCAACGCTTTTCCAGTTGGCGCATTAGGGTTCGTCACCACCACTCCCGATACATCTAAGCCTTGATAATCCTCTGCGACAATATCAAAACGATCGTTCAATGGAATTAATTTAGGTTCGATACCATATAAGCCCGCGTAGACTTTATAGAAACTGTAAGTGATGTCCGCAAACGCCAGTGGCTTACCGCCAGCAAAATAGCCCATAAAAGCCAAAGCCAAGACTTCATCCGAACCATTACCGACAAACACTTGATTGCTCTCAAGTTGGTATTGCTCAGCAAGCGATTGTTTTAAGCTCATGCAATTTGGGTCTGGGTAAAGTCGTAGGCTTTCATTCACCTCAGCCGCCATAGCTTGCAAGGCTTTTGGAGACGGCGAGTAAGGGCTTTCATTAGTATTAAGCTTAATGTACTTCTTATCTTGTGGCTGCTCACCCGGCACATAAGGGTCAAGGGTAGCAATTTTATCTGTCCAAAAACGACTCATTCCAGTCTCCAATTCAAAGGCCATCGCCTTATCAACATCAACACCATAAAAATAAGGCCTCAATTGAGGCCTTATTCATTATCTTACTCTAACGCAGGCCAAACTCAGTCTTGAGGACGCATATGCGGGAACAACAAGACATCACGAATGGATGGCGCGTCAGTAAACAGCATCACCAAACGGTCAATACCAATACCTTCACCAGCGGTTGGCGGCAAACCGTATTCCAACGCATTGATGTAGTCGGCATCGTAATGCATGGCTTCATCATCACCCGCGTCTTTCTCTTCCACCTGACGACGGAAACGCTCTGCTTGATCTTCAGGGTCATTTAACTCTGAGAATCCATTTGCAATCTCACGACCACCTACGAAGAACTCAAAACGGTCAGTGATGAATTCATTATCATCGTTACGACGCGCCAATGGCGATACTTCCGCAGGATATTCTGTAATGAATGTCGGCTGATCTAACTTATGCTCAGCAGTTTCTTCGAAGATTTCCGTCCACAGCTTGCCCAAGCCCCAAATCGGTTTCACATCGATTTTCAGTTTTTTCGCCACTTCAGTGGCTTTCTCAACGGTTTCTAGATCGTCTGCGGTCAATTCTGGATTGTAATGCAGAATCGATTCCAACATAGTCATTCGCACAAATGGCGCACCGAAATCGTATTCTGAACCTTGGTAAGTCACCTTAGTTGTGCTCAAAACTTGCTGAGCCACTGTGCGCAACATGTCTTCTGTCAAATCCATTAGATCTTTGTAGTCCGCGTAAGCTTGGTAAAACTCGATCATGGTGAACTCAGGGTTGTGACGAGTCGATACCCCTTCGTTACGGAAATTACGGTTAATTTCGAAAACACGCTCAAAGCCACCCACGACCAAACGCTTCAAATACAGCTCAGGAGCAATACGCAAGTACATATTCATGTCCATCGCGTTGTGATGTGTAATGAAAGGACGCGCTGTGGCACCACCAGGAATGGTTTGCAACATAGGCGTCTCCACTTCCATGAAACGACGATCTTCTAAGAAGCGACGAATGGTCGAAATGATTTTTGAACGCACTTGGAAGGTGTCACGTGATTCTTCATTCACGATCAAGTCCACATAACGCTGGCGATAACGCATCTCCATGTCAGACAAGCCATGATGCTTATCCGGCAATGGACGCAAAGATTTGGTCAACAACTCAGCCGACTGCATATCAATGTACAGATCGCCTTTACCAGATTTGTGCACTGGCCCTGTGACACCTATGATGTCACCCAAATCCCAGGTTTTTTGCTCTGCTAACAGCTCAGGACTCAAGGCTTTGCGGTTTACATACGCCTGAATCTGACCAGACATATCTTGTAGTAACATGAAGGCACCACGATTACGTACGATACGACCAGCAATGCTGACGTTATGATCTTTCTCTTCCAATTCCGCCTTTTCTAGATCAGCAAATTCCGCTTGCAAATCCACTGCATAAGCATCACGTCGGAATGTGTTAGGGAAGGCGTTACGCTGTTCGCGAAGTGCTGCTAGCTTACCACGTCGTTCCGCCACAAGACGATTATCTTCAGATTGTAAACTGCTTTCTGTGTTTTCGTTTGCCATGATTTTGCTATCTACTCTTTAAACTTTTTCAAAAATAAGTAAGGGCGCTGGTTACAGGCCTTGTTTCAAACTTGCGACGATAAACTGGTCCAAATTACCATCCAACACCGCACCCGTATTCGAGCTTTCCACGCCAGTACGTAAATCCTTAATACGTGATGAATCCAATACGTAAGAGCGAATTTGACTGCCCCAACCTATGTCTGACTTGCTGTCTTCAACCGCTTGCGCTGCTTCGGTACGTTTCATCATTTCCAATTCGTACAACTTGGCACGCAATTGTTTCATCGCAAAGTCTCGGTTAGCGTGCTGTGAACGCTGATTTTGACATTGCACCACAATACCGGTTGGCACGTGGGTAATACGTACCGCAGAATCTGTGGTATTCACATGCTGACCACCCGCTCCAGAGGAACGATAAGTATCTGTACGTAAGTCCGCCGGATTAATATCAATTTCAACATTGTCATCGATCTCAGGAGAGACAAACACAGACGCAAAAGACGTATGACGACGGTTACCTGAGTCAAATGGGGATTTACGTACCAAACGATGCACGCCCGTCTCGGTTCGCAACCAACCAAATGCATACTCACCTTCAAAGCGAATGGTCGCCGACTTGATGCCAGCGACCTCACCGGCAGAGACCTCTACCAGATCCACCTTAAAACCTTTGTCTTCCCCCCAACGCAAATACATACGTAACAACATATTTGCCCAATCTTGGGCTTCTGTACCACCAGAACCCGACTGAATGTCTAGGAAAGCATTGTTGGCATCCATTTCTTTGGAAAACATACGGCGAAACTCTAATTTGCCCAGCAAATTTTCTAGGTCAGCCAATTCAAGTTCAACTGCTTCTACAGAATCTTCATCGTTTTCTTCAACCGCAATGTCTAACAATTCTTTAGCATCAAGCAAACCATTGTCCATACTTTTTAAAGTATTAACGACAGCCTCTAAAGATGAGCGCTCTTTGCCCAGTTTTTGAGCGTATTCTGGATCGTTCCAGACATCGGGATCTTCTAATTCGCGATTAACTTCTTCTAAGCGTTCTTTCTTTGCATCATAGTCAAAGATACCCCCGAAGAGTAAGGGCACGTTCAGTTAGGTCTTTTATTTGTGAAAGTATCGGGTTTATTTCCATATTGGCGTCAATTTGCTATAAACAGTGTGGATAAAATTAATTCGGAATTGTAACGAATTTAGTCGCAGCATAAAATGCCATTCGCTACTCAATGATGGAAAAACTGACCATTTTTTGTGGGCCTTGCTATCAACTGGAGTCAATATGGATAAGCCAACTGTTTCAGTCGCCATACTGGGACAAACTTACAAGATACATTGTCCGAAAGGACATGAGGCAGAATTAAAAGAAGCTGCTGAGTATTTAGACAATCAAATGCGTGAAATCAAAGCCAGCGGTAAAATCGTTGGCCTGGAAAAAATTGCTGTCCTAGCTGCATTGAATATTACTCACGATATGCTTTCAGGCCGCAAATACGCTCGCTCTAATGAACAGCAGCTAAGAGAGTTAACCTCTCAGCTTGATGCCGCACTTGCACATGACGACAAAGTAGCGAACGAGTAAGCGGCCATATATAAAGTAGCGCTTATGTCCTGTTCATTTGAACAGGACATAAGACACAGAAACGAAAATTTTCATACAGCTCAGCAAAGCGAATGGCTCAGCCCGTGATTTTTATTAGCACTTGCTCTATACTTCACTGGTTTCCTGGGTTGTGCGTAGCGGCTTAACGCCCTTGAGCCTATGAGTAATACCCTGGAAAAGGCCTGCTGGTTTGGTGTGCATGTCCGTGCGTCGGAAAGCCTAAAGAATCACAGCTTTTTCCACCTTGAACCACTGGGTTCAAGGCCAATAGTCGAAACGGCAACTTGGGAAACCCTTTCATGACCAACACAACACTTGATCGTCAATCGCTTCGCCAATCCTTACGCCAGGCAAGACGACAATTATCCCCACAGCAGCAAGATCAAGCCGCGCAAACATTACTTGAACAAGCCTTACAGTCGCCTTGGCTGCAAACAGCAAATCGTGTTGCCTTATATCTTGCTAATGATGGAGAAATTTCGCCGCACCTGATATGTGAGTATTGTTGGCAACATAAGATAACAACCTATTTACCTGTGGTTCAGAATGAACACTTACAATTTGCACTATATGACGCTAACAGCTTGTGGCGGGACAATCGTTTTGGCATTGCAGAACCCATCACATCTGAATATGTTAAGCCAGATGAACTTGATCTAGTATTCATGCCATTAGTAGGTTTTGACGCACAAGGGGGTCGTTTAGGCATGGGAGGTGGTTTTTATGACCGCAGTTTTGCCAATAAAAAATCGCAACAAAACCCCTTGCTCATTGGTCTAGCACATGACTGCCAACAAGTAGAAAAACTGCCTTTAGAAAATTGGGATGTTCCATTGGAAGGGATACTGAGCCCCAGTCAACGTATACAAATCTAATCTATTAATTAGCCTAGAAGGCTAAATTGTAAGCAATGGAAAAATACAAGCTACGTGGTAGGTCTTCGCCACTGTTTCGCTGCGTACTATAGGCTAAGTCTAAATCCAAGCGGCGAAACAGTGTTGTGCCCATGGTCATATAACTCAACTTGCTGCCAGCTTCATTTTTTCGATAACCCAAACGAATACCGGGAAAAATAAGATTATCGCTGAAATAGGATAAGGATATTGTATTCCATTGATATTTATCTCCAACGGGATCTGCCACTGAATTTACAGCGTGTGAAACCGCAATGGACCAATTTTGATTGGTAGACATGATCGCGGCATCTACCGTCAACTGAGCTTTCATTTTATAAGTATCATTTAAACTAAGCTGGCCATTCTCTGCTAATCGACCAATGGCGTTGCATTTCGACAAAGCAGATCCTGATAATCCATCACAATTGCCAATCTCATCAAAATCAAATTCCGGTTCATTGATGCTGGTCACCGTTGCACCTAACTGATAATTTTTCGCCGTCCAGATGGCTCCCAGATCAATACTGACATTTGACTGAGCATTCTTGCGACTCATAAAAAAGTCATCAAAAGCATCAGAGACATCGTCGTCCTCGCTATTAAGTAGAGCAACCTCTTGCCCTAATCCCATACTGTGAAAATTCAGCTTCCCTCCCACTACCCAAACACCGCTCACAGGCCGTCCCAGAGATTGGCTATATCCCACACCAAAGCGATAATCAGTTACCTTCTTCACATGAACAGAAGTATCAGAAGCAAGCACAACCTCTGAACCAGAGGTGCCCTGTACAATATCATCCGCTAAAACCCCGACACGATTCACAAATGAGGCATCCGCATCCAAAACAAAAGCCCCACGATTATTCGTTTTATAAATAATGGGAGTGAAAGGAGCTTGTACCGAACCAGAGAATTTCACATAGGCTGTCTTACCTATATCACTTAAAATAGCATTGGCTTGGTTGATAGCAGCCTGAGCATTTGCGGCATCGGTGTAAGTCGCATCAAGAATATCTTCCAAGTCTTCAACTTGATCCTCAAGATCTCCTACATCACCCACCTCAAAACCAATATTTAAAGGCCCCAAAAATCCAGCTCGCAGACTTGAGATATTTGTCATCAAATAAGGGGCAGCAGGATTAAATGAGGAGGTAATTAATGACTGACGGTTAGCATAACTTCCGAGTACAGTACTGCTTCCTGTTGGAGAAGAAGCCATTGCTCCTGTGCTTATTACTCCCATTAATAACAATAAATAGCGCATCAATGTATCGTCCAGTTAGAGAAACATACCTATTTTCGCGCTAAAAAAAAGCCGAAAACCTTAACAGGTTATCGGCTTTTTTCCTGATACTTTACCCATTAAAATGCTGTGTCGTAACTTAATGAAAAGTAAGCACTTCGTGGTATTTCATCACCATCCTCGTCTTCAACAGTATCAGTTGCAACAGCGACATCAAGGTTGAGGCGTTTCAAAATCGTTAAACCAGCAGTAACATAACTTAACTCAGAACCCGCCATATTTTGACGGAAACCTACGCGCAAGCCTGGCAAGAAGTGAGAATCACCATAGTAAGACAAGGAAGCCGCAGCCCATTGATATTCGTCACCCACAGCGTCTTCTACTGGGTTAGTATCGTAAGACATACCTAAAGTTATTTGATCCCCGGCAGTACTAATAGCTAGATCTAGGGTAGTTTGCATTTCCATTACATATTTTTGACCAGATGTCACTTTACCCTGATCAATTAAATTTTTAGCCGCATCACAACTTCTACTTGAGCAACTTGAATCTAATGTGACACCATCAAACTCTGGTTCATTAACATTCGCAAGCGTTACACCAACTTGATAGTGATGAGATACCCAAACAGCCCCTAAATCAATACCTATACCAGTAGATTCAACCGCACCATCATCTATAGCATCTGATATAGCGTCACCAGCATCAGTATCCTCATCATCCAACGAGACTAAAGCTCGACCCATAGATATATTGTGCATTGTCGCTTTAACGCCGCCCACTAGCATACCATGAGAGTTTTCCCATAATGATTGGCTATATCCAAGTCCTACTGCAAGATCTACCGCAGTTTGAGCATTAAACGAAGTATCTGTTGATACATTTGCATCCACATCGTTACCAACCTGTTCAATATTTGTGGTCACATCTCCTGCAATTAGATTCGCTTTTGTTATTAGTGAAAGACTAGCATCTAACATAAACGCGCCATTAGTTTTAGTTTTATATATAACTGGCATAAAAGGCACTTGCGTACTTGCAGAAACTTTCACGTAAGCATCTTCGGATATATCAGCAAGAATATCCTCAACATCCTGAGCAGCTTCCTCTGCTCTAGCTCTAGCCTTAGTTTCTAAGTCATTAACTGAAGTCGCATTATTGACTAAATCAGCATAGTCAATATCAACTATATCTTCAATTTCCTCGGCACGATCAGAGAGATCACTGACATCTCCCATTTCAACACCAGCACCAATAGGACCGACAATACCAAAACGGAAATTGTCATCGTCTTGTTCATTAACCATTAAAAAAGGCGCCGCAGGATTGCCTAATGCCGTAGCAAGCGCACGCTTATTAGGAGAGCTACTGAGAACGAAGCTGGAGCCAATAGGTTGGTTAACTGGCATGGCCGCCATGGCCGCTGTGCTTAATAAACTGGTAGAGAGAACAAGCAATTTTTTCATGATCAAATCCTTCAAAAAATCATACAAGTCATGCAAACTGATTACACATTAATAAGAAAATATTACATTTGAGGAAAAAGTAAACCCAAAATTTACACAATACCGACAAAAATCGCAGTATTTAGGGACTTTTTATGAAAGATATAACAGCTCATAGAAAGGTGACTCAAAGTCCTTCATTCACTCTCTTATATAGAAAATATCACAAAGATATGGATATCAAGCATTATCCAACGTCAGTTGATGACGCAATTTTTCCAAATCTTCCGGCGTATCAACACCGTGGGAAGGCAAACTGTCAGCAATGGCCACTTGAACCTTTATTCCTTGATGCAAAAATCTAAGCTGTTCCAGTTTTTCCCAACGCTCTAAGGGCGACATGGGCAGTTCAGCGTATTTGTTTAGCAAGCTGGCGCGATACACATACAAACCAATATGGCGCATCACAGGTAGATCCAATGGCAAAAAATCTTCCGCCGCTTGATTGCTCTGAGCCATTTTTACCAAGCCATCCCTATCATAAGGAATCGGGGCTCGACTGAAATACAACGCACGTTGTTTGGCATCACACACCACTTTCACCATATTGGGGTTCAAGTAATCTTGCATATCATCAATGCGACAGGCCACCGTCGCCATTTCCGATTGCGCATCTTGTGCCAAGGCGTTCACTGTCGCATGAATTAATGCCACAGGAAGAAAAGGCTCATCCCCTTGCACATTAACAACAATTTCGTCACCAGCCCACCTCATATGAGAGGCCACTTCCGCTAAACGCTCGGTACCATTTTCATGATCATCTCGGGTCATCACCACTTGAGCACCAAAAGCGTTTGCGGCATCAAAAATGCTTTGATGATCTGTCGCAATGGTGACACTTTTAGCGCCTGCTTTTAGAGACAGCTCATGAACCCATTGCAAAACAGGCTTGCCGCCTAGGTCAGCCATTAGCTTTTGCGGAAAACGCTGAGACGCAAAGCGCGCAGGAATCACAATGTGAAAATCAGGTAAACTTGCGGCATCAATCATCATGACGTTCAAACTCCGGTTGTTGGGCTAATTCATAGGCGGCTTCTAAAGGCATTCGTGATGCTAAAATCAAGTCGGCAACCTCTCTTGCCACACCTTGCCCTGCCGCTTTCGTCAGCACCAAAGAACAATGACGCAACAATAAAGTGTGCGCATCCGCTGGACACATGGCTAAGCCAACCTGTGGCATAACTTGCAGATCGATCACATCGTCTCCTACATAGGCAACCTGTGCCGCTTCTAGGTCAAGCTGCTGAATCAACTCTGCGAAAGCAGCGGCTTTGTCGTGGCAACCTGGGTAAAAATGCTCGACCTTTAAATCCTGCATGCGTGCACGCAACGCCGGTGAATCTTTCGCGGTAATGACAGCGACCTTGACGCCCCACTTAGGCAATAACTTCATGGCAACGCCATCTTTAACATTGAAGCGTTTGATACTTTCACCGGCCTCACCATAAAGAAGGCCGCCGTCCGTCAGCACGCCATCCACATCAAATACCACCAGCTTGAGAGTCTGTAAGCGGGTTAGTATAGATGGCTCTGAGGTCAGTATGGGGTATTGCGCAAGCAGAGCGTGATCCATCATGATTTACACACTCGTGTCCAATGTTTCAAAGGTTTTCACTAACTCATCTAGCTGCTTCATTTGCTTCAAGAATGGCGCTAGCTTACTCAGTGGCAAAGCACATGGACCGTCACATTTGGCGATATCTGGGGTTGGGTGAGTTTCCAAGAATAAACTAGACAAGCCAAGCGACATACCTGCGCGAGCTAATTCAGTAACTTGTGCACGACGACCATCCGCCGAATCTTCGCGACCACCAGGACGCTGTAATGAATGGGTCACATCGAACATCACTGGGTAATCGAATTTCTTCATTTCACCAAAGCCCAACATGTCCACTACAAGATTGTTGTAGCCCATCATGGTGCCGCGCTCACACAGCATCAGTTTGTCGTTACCCGCCTCTTCACATTTTTTCAAAATGTGCTTCATTTCATGAGGCGCAAGAAATTGCGCTTTCTTGATGTTAATGACAGCGCCGGTTTGCGCCATGGCGACCACTAGGTCAGTCTGGCGAGACAAGAAAGCAGGCAATTGTATAACATCTGCCACTTCTGCCACAGGAGCGCACTGATAGGCTTCATGCACATCCGTGATCACAGGCACATTAAAAGTGTCCTTGATTTCTTGTAATATTTTCAGTCCCTCTTCCATGCCTGGGCCACGGAAAGAAGTGATGGAAGAACGGTTGGCTTTGTCAAACGAGCCTTTGAACACATAGGGAATGTCCAAGGCTTGAATAACTTTTACGTGTTCTTCGGCCACCTTCATCGCCATATCGCGAGACTCTAATACGTTCATGCCACTAAATAAAACAAATGGCAAATGGTTGGCAACTTGGATGCTATCGCCGATGTTAATGATTTTAGATGTTTGTGACATAAGCACTCCTGTAAAATTCTATTTAGCGCGATTTGGCGCGATCAAGGATCGTAAATTGCGATCAGCGATCGTAAATTTCTAATATACCTGACACCTTCTGTTGGTCATTCACCACCACCAAAAGGGTAATTTTATCCTTCAACATGCGCTCTTCTGCTTCCACTATCATGATATTTTCATTAATGGTTTTCGGGTTCGCGGTCATTAGGCTGCCGATCTGTTTATGCATTATGTCCTGTGTGTCTTGCAGCATAGCACGACGTAAATCCCCGTCAGTAAAGACACCCAAGAGTTCATCCTCTTGTTGAACCAAGACCACCCCTTTGCGTCCCTGTGTCATGATATTAATGGCATCTTTCATGGACGTATCTGGCGAACAAATGGGCAGATTGTCTTTGTGCATTATGTCTTTAACACGGGTCAAAAGCTTGCGACCTAGGCTGCCACCTGGGTGAAAACGGGCAAAATCATGCGGCTGAAAAGAGCGGCACTCCATCAGCGCCACCGCCAAAGCATCTCCCATGGCCGTGGTCATGGTAGTAGAAGTGGTGGGAGCAAGATTGTTTGGACAGGTTTCTTTATCAACAGAGATATCCAGCACACAATCACAATGTTTGGCTAACGTGGATTCCATGTTACCCACTAAAGCGATGCTTGGATTGCCAAAACTCTTAAGGGACGGCAACAAACGCATCAACTCTTCGGTTTCACCAGAATAACTGATCAGAATCAGGGTGTCTTCCGCCTGAATCATCCCTAAATCACCGTGAAACGCTTCACCAGGGTGCAGGAAAAAGCTCGGAGTACCAGTGGAAGCCAAGGTCGCCGCTATTTTCTTACCGATGAGTCCAGATTTTCCCATACCACAGATAATGGTTCTGCCCTTACTGGCGAGAATCATACGCACCGCGTTGGCAAATTCTTCGGTGACTTGCGAAGCAAGGTTGGCAAGCGCTTGTGCCTGAGTGGACAAGGTTCGTTGAGCACTGGCAATCAAAGCATCCGTGTCGGTACTCATAGAAGATGGGACTGTCATAATTCCTCTCTGCTGATCAAGCCGCTAAAAAGTGGCCTTATTATACAGGGTCACAGCAGACAACCAAAACAAAAAGAGCGCCACAAGGGACGCTCTTTATTCTGTCGATTAGGTTGACTAGCGAAGACAATTTGAGAAGGTATCTGCCATGCCTTCTAAGAAATTGTAGTAAGCCTCACTATTCAGGGTAACTTTGCCACCCAAAGGATCCAGAGGTGCAGTGTTAACTTTAGAACCATCCAATAAAGCCTTCACAATAGCTGGGCTGAACTGAGGTTCACTAAACACACACTGCACTTGGTTGTCTTCAATCATATGACGCAATTCAGCGACTTTTTTCGCACCCGGTTTCCGTTCAGGACTGACCGTGATTTCACCAACATGGTGCAAGCCATATTGTTGCTCAAAGTAGCTGTAACCATCGTGAAAAACAATATAAGGAACATCATGCACTTTCGCCAAAGAAGCTTTCACTTGCGCGTCTACCGCTGAAACGCCTTGTTCAAATTTAACTAAGTTGTCCTGATAATAACTGGCGTTTTTGCTGTCGATGGCTGACAAACGTTGCGCCACTGCGGCAGCAAGAACTTTGGCATTATCCGGTGATAACCATACATGAGGATCAACACCTGAGTGGTCGTGTCCTTCATGTCCCTCATGATGTTCATCGTCATGGTCATCATGGTGCTCGTCGTGATCTGCATGGTGCTCGTCGTGATCTGCATGGTCATCGTGATGCTTATCATGATCGTGATCGTCGTGACCATGTTCGTCATGATGTTCATCGTGGTGCTTTTCATGATCATCATGGTGCTTGTCGTGATCATCATGGTGCTTGTCATGATCGTGATCATCATGCTCTTCATCATGGTGATGCTCATGACCTTCAGCAAAATTATGCAGCTTCATACCTTCCAAAGCCAACCATTCGATTGCCGTGTCTTCTTTACCAGCATTTTCTAATGGTTTTTCCAAGAAGCGTTCTAATGACTCCCCCACCCACACCACAGCATCAGCATTATTGATTTTACGTAAATCCGAAGGGCGTAAAGCAAAATCATGTGGCGAAGCAGAATTAGATACGATTTGTTCGATCTCAGCACGATCACCCGCAATGGCCGCAACCACCATAGAAACAGGTTTAATACTGGTAACCACCACGGGTTTTGCTAAAGCCAAAGGAGATAAAGCAGACACACCTAAAGTCAATAAAAGCTTATTCATTTGTAAACACCTCAAAAACGTTATAACGTAACAATACGATATTCATTACTATCTTTCAAGATACTCACTTATTCTATTGAGAAATATTCTTTAAACTGAGATCGCACCACCAAGCCCGCTCTCTGTCCAACAGGTAATTTTGTATTAGGAAACACAATAGCATCGTCTTGCTGCTCAATGTGGTAATGCCCGAAACTTGACTCCGCCAGACAAAATCCTTGCGTAAAAGCGGTAAAATTCGCCACATCATCAGCAATATTCAAACGATAGTCTTGCGCGTCTTTAGTTAATGCCGCGACCACTTGAAACAGCTTAAGTTTGTCCACTTCTTCTTGAGCTAATTCACCACTCACAATTAATTGTAATAAACAGTCTTTTAAGTTTACAAAATTGGCTGGATCATTATCACCAAAAGCTCGCACTTTACCCAACTCAAGCGTAAAGGCTTGCGCTGCGTGATGAGCAAAACTGTAATAGGAGAAAGTCGTGGTCGCCTGATGGGAAAACAACACCGCCTCAACACCGCAGGCCGCTAGGAAAGCTAACTGCTGTTGTCGATATCGACCATTCGAAACATAAGGATGAACAGCAAATTTTTCATGAACTGAATCGCGAATAGCGGTATGTAAATCATAATGTAAGCGCTGAGCATCGCGTCCTTTCTCATCTTCGAAAAAAGCGCTTACAGAGGCTTCCAGCTGTTCAGCTCGTTTTGCTTCATAACCCTGCTGTTGCTGCCAAGCGCCACAAAACAGACGATTAAGGTTCACCTCGCAAAAACGCTCGGCAGTCAAAGCTGCTTGGGGGTTACCAATGATACACAATAAACGAATGCCCAAACTCACTTTTCCAGACAATATGTCCATCACCAAATTATTAAGTAACTCAATTGGCCCCGTTTCATTACCGTGTATGCCAGCCGACAAAACTAAACTGATATTAGCAACGGCCTGTTTAGGTTCAAGACATAGTATGCCTGTACCTTGGTAAAAGGCATGACCACTACAAAACGCAAACTCTGCCCCCTCATCAAGTTTTAACTCTTCTGGATACGCTAGTGTATGGGCCAAAAAATCTTGATCCTTGAATCTTGGAATACCATTGGTTGAGTGTTGCCTTTTCATCGATTATTTTTACCTGCGCTGTATGCCATTTATCCTATGATAACCATTCAGCTCATGAAAAAAGAGCGCTATCACCCATAGAATGAATTCTATAGAAAGAAATCGTAAGTTGAGGTCGCATTTACAACACTTTTCCAACCCCTAATAAAAAAGCGTCAAACAAAGGCATTATCTGTCCTAGATTAAGTATCTAAAGCTTTTCTTTGCAACCAAATGCCGATACCCTTTCACTTTGATTCCACGCCTGTAATTGAGTAATGTATGCCAGAAAATGACGAAGTCATTATTTTAGTCAACCAACACAATCAAATTGTTGGTGATATTCCCCGTCGCTTGATGAACTTTGGTGAGGATTTTCACAGGGTCACTTACATTTTAGTCTTCATGCCAAGCGGTAATCTACTGGTGCAAAAACGTACTGATGATAAAGCATTCTGCCCCGGTTTTTATGGTATTACCACTGGGGGTGTAGTGGCCAAAGGCGAGTCTTATTTGGTTTCTGCACATCGAGAATTACACGAAGAATTAGGATTTGATGCCCCTCTTGAAAGTCAGGGAATATTCTTTACCCAAGGAGAAGGCTTCAAAATCTGGGGAAAGATTTATACTTGTCATTATCTTCCCGAAATACACGGGGATCTCATGCTGCAACCCAAAGAAGTGGCTTCTGTTCACGAAATGAGCATGGAAGATATTTTGCAAAACCCTAACGAATTAGATTTTACACCGGATTCTTTTGATGCTTTACAACATTATGCCAATCAGCTTACTCAACCGCATGCGGACGATCCTCTATAGTCTTATCGGTTTTACTCTTATTATTGGCTCAACAGGACATGCCAAGGAACGTTGGCAAGATGATGACTATATCGAAGAAAGTTTTATTAAAATCGCCCTACAAAGAGAATACAAAGAAACCAATCACCCGAAAATCATTCGCTGGAAAAATCCTATCCAACTTTATTTTGCCAGTGATTTTGGTAATGCCAACCTACAAAAAGAATTACTCAGTGTGCACAGCCAACACCTGTCGCACATCACAAAGCTACCCATCAATTTTACCGATCAAGTATCAGACGCCAATATATTCGTTATTTTCACAGAATACGCCAAGCTGGAAGACAAGGTACGCCAATACATAGGCGACCCAGATACTATTCGTGCCGCGTTGAATGAAGCCATTTGTTTGGGTAATTTTCGCCGCAATGGACGCTATGAAATCACTCGTGGCGTCATTATTATTCCGGTCGATTACGCCCGCAGCAAAGCACGTTTTTTAGACTGTGTGGTCGAAGAAATCACTCAATTACTCGGCCTACCTAATGACTCTAATGACGTTTATCCATCCGTTTTTAATGATGTTAGTGTGGATACCTATTTGAGCCCGCTGGATTACATTTTGCTCAAAGCACTTTATTCAAACACCCTTAAACCCGGCATGAACGTTACTCAAACCCGTGCCTCTTTTGCCAATGTATTATCAGAATTAAAAACCAATGGAGACATTAGATATGCCAATGAACGCGTTCAAGAATTCAGCCTAAAGCACTACCTTGGAGACTAGGATCAAGTTATGTGAAAACTGTTATAAATCAATGTTATTTTAATTTTTTTGCAAAACCCCTCATAAATATTACTTATTCACTCTGAATTCCTGATTAAGTTAGGTAAACTGTAATCAGTTTGTATTTACCCTGGAGAGCTTTAATGTTTCCTGAACTCAAAAACGACCGCTTCTTGCGGGCCCTACTCAAACAACCCGTGGACACAACACCGGTTTGGATGATGAGACAAGCCGGCCGTTACTTGCCTGAATATCGCGCAAGCCGCGCCAACGCTGGGGATTTTTTGAGCCTTTGTAAAAATGATGCTTTTGCATGTGAAGTCACCTTGCAACCCTTGAAGCGATATGACTTAGATGCCGCCATTTTATTTTCTGATATTTTAACCATACCTGATGCCATGGGCATGGGCTTGTACTTTGAAGCCGGTGAAGGACCAAGATTCAAGCACATCATGCGCAGCCAAGCAGACATAGACGCTCTGCCAGTCACCACGGCAAGTGATTTAGATTATGTCATGAAAGCGGTGACTACCATTCGCCATGCCTTGAATGGTGACGTACCATTAATTGGTTTTTCTGGCAGTCCTTGGACCTTAGCCACCTACATGGTTGAAGGCGGTTCCAGTAAAGATTTTCGTCACATAAAAGCCATGATGTACCAATCCCCTAACACCTTACACAGCCTATTAGACAAACTCGCTCAATCTGTCACCCACTATTTAAATGGTCAAATTGAAGCGGGGGCACAAGCCATTCAAATATTTGATACTTGGGGCGGTATCTTAAGTGGTCCTATGTATCAACAATTCTCCTTGCTGTACATGAAACAAATCATGAACGGTTTAATTCGAGAACATAATGGCCAGAAAATTCCAGTTATATTGTTTACTAAAAACGGCGGTCAATGGCTAGAAAACATTGCAGCAACCGGGCCAGATGCTTTGGGTCTAGATTGGACCACAGACATTGGTGAAGCCAGAGCACGAGTTGGTAAACAAGTTGCTCTACAAGGTAACATTGATCCCTGCGTATTATATGCGGACAAACAAGTGATCGAACGAGAAGTAGCAGAGGTATTATCGAGTTTCGGGCACGGTAGTGGTCATGTTTTTAATTTAGGACATGGCATTCATCAATTTGTTGACCCTGATCATCCTAAGTATCTCATTGATGCGGTACATAGATTTGGCCAAGAATATCATGAGACCAAATATGATGATTTAGATGCCCTAAACGGATTGTAATCTACTCATTTAAATAACCACCGCCATTGACGCGAATATGGCGAGTTTGGCAATTGAGTGTTATTTTTATGCTAATAAGTGCTTTAAGGAAGGTATGAACAAGTCCACTGACTTCAGCGTGTGGATAACTCTCTTTTATTCGAGGCAGGTTTCGCTGTTCAATATTGAACATATTGGCAAGAAGCTTAACAAAAAATAAAGAGAGCTTAGCCCGCGCTCGGCAGCAAGCTCCTGCGCTGCCCTAATGCCCTACATCCATGTAGGTCTCCTTCGGGTCTTTCAGAGAAACGGCCTCTCTGTGTTAAGAGTGATTGAAAGGTATTCACATTCCTGCTCACTCTTGCCTTGATAGGCCATTTCTCTGATAAGACTGATGTCCAGAAGACTTATTCGCACCTTCCTTAACAAAATGGAGAGAAAATAATGAAGCTAATCACCGCAATTGTTAAACCTTTCAAACTCGACGAAGTTCGTGAAGCATTATCTGAAATCGGCATTAATGGCATTACCGTTACCGAAGTAAAGGGTTTTGGTCGTCAGCGCGGCCATACAGAATTGTATCGCGGCGCTGAATACGTGGTTGATTTTTTACCTAAGGTCAAATTGGAATTAGCCGTTGAATCCGAGCAAGTTGAACGCGCGATAGAAGTGATTCAACATAGTGCCAACACAGGAAAAATTGGCGACGGTAAAATTTTTGTGACGGCTGTTGAACAGATTATTCGTATTCGTACTGGTGAAACGGGTGCCGAAGCCATCTAGGTTGCGATTAATCACAAAATTATTTCCTAGCCCGCGCCTATTTCGCGGGCTTTTTTATGCTAGCTCCTTGCAAAAACGATCATTCTCAGAAGCGATTTCACTCAACCCATGTCATGATATTTACGATACCTTGTTTCTCTTCCACAATTGGCGCTTTTGACGAGGGACACTCAACTCCTTGCTAGAATTAGTACTTTGTTTATTTCGCTCTTCCCTTGGCGTAATGCCAAAAAAGCCTTTGTATGTGGTGCTAAAGTGTGGCGCCGAACCAAAACCGCAATCTCGTCCTATTTCAGTAATAGACTTATCACTGTTTAATAACCTCTGCTTGGCCTGCTGCAATCGCAATTCAAGATAATAACGTGATGGCACCACTTCTAAATGGGTTTTAAATAAACGCTCCAAATGACGACGAGAAATCCCCAAATGATAAGCAATGTCTTCAGAAGATAAAGGCTCTTCTATATTCGCTTCCATAAGCTGAACCGCCTCCACCAACTTAGGCTGCCCACTCCCAATCCTTGCCTGCAAAGGAATACGTTGCGGATCGTCGTGAGCGCGAATACGTTCACAGACAAACTGCTCAGAAATGTTGCTCGCCAACAACATGCCATGTTGCTTTCCAATCAAAAAGAGCATCATATCCATTGCGGCCGTACCACCACTACAGGTGTATCTGTCCTTATCGACCTCAAACAAATGATCCGAGACTATGGTTTGTGGAAATTCGTCTCGTAAGTTAGCAATACTCCACCAATGAATGGTCGCGCGATAACCCTCTAACAGGCCTGATTTCGCCAAAAGATAACTTCCAGTACAAATCCCACCCAAAGAAATTTGCTTTCCTGCTTGTTTTCTTATCCAATTTTCTAAAGTTTTATTTTCGTTTTTTGTCACAGGCGAAGCACCACAAACAAATATTGCATCCAAACCACTCGGCGCATCACTGGTTAAATAGTCTGCAAGACTCTTAACGCCCGTATTTGAAGACACTTCACGATTTTCATGACTGATTGTACAGAAAGTATAAAGCGTTTTTCCGGTCACCCAGTTGGCCATATGCAAGGTTTCGATGGCAGACGAAAAACCCAACATAGAATAATTGGGTAAGAGCAAAAAACCATATTTTTGTGTTTTTTTGCTCGCCTGCATGATTTCTCTTGATGCGAATTCGCTCTTGTACAAAATATTATCCTGTGAACTATAGGCTAAAAAGATGTTTATTTCGTTTAAAATGGATGACAAAGGTTTTTTTCATATTATGTCTAAGATTTCAGGGTAAGAAAACCTAACATAAAAAACAAATGTCGCAATTAGAAAACTAGACAACTATTAAAGAGGTGAAATTTTCATAATAATCTCAGACAGAGTCCTAACGGAAAACTTTCGTAAAGTGATATTAGCAACTAATTTTATAAAGACAGAAAAACAAACACTCATGTAAGGATTGAGTTCACATGACTGATTACAAAAAAAACGAATTAATTGAACGCGTTGAGTTAGAGATTCACGACCACTTCACTAGCACAGATGCGAATGATTTGATTCAACTGGCCCGCCTTTACTTCAAAGACTCTTTAACGGAAGACTTGACTAACGAAAGTATCGAAAATCTATACGGTACCATTGTTTGCTTGTGGGATTTCTTGAAACAAAAAGCACCGCAAAAGCCAAAAGTTCGTGTTTATAATCCAAACTATGAAGAGCACAGCTGGCAATCGACTCACACAGTCATTGAAATCCTTACCGAAGACATGCCTTTCCTTGTGTCATCTTTCAACATGGCACTGGTACGCCTTGGCCATACCATTCATTTGACCGCTCACCCTGCTATGCCAGTGGAACGCAACAAAAAAGGTGAGCTGCAGAAAATCGACCCAACTTCCAAACAGTTTGAAGCGCTGATCCGCTTTGAAATTGACCGTTTGTCAGATCCTGCTTTGCTGGATCAGATCAAAGAGGAAATCCTAAAAAGTCTAGAAGACGTTCGTAAAACCGTCGCCGACTGGCCACAAATGAAAGCTCATATGAGCGAAGTGATTCGTGAGTCTGAACAATTGGCGCACCTAAAAGACAACGCTGAACACCAAGAAATTTTGGATTTCTTACGCTGGGTGGCGAACGATCACTTCACCTTCATTGGTTTCAGAGCCTATGACCTAGTGGTAGAAAACAAAGCAACACATTTGAAGCTGGTCGAAGGTTCAGGGCTTGGTACTTTCCGTGATTTGAACGATAAAAAAGTCAAACGCGACATTGTCTTACAAGACAACCTAGCGGACCTAGCAGTAGATAATAGCAATATCTTAATCCTCACTAAATCGACTGCCATTTCCACCGTGCACCGCCCAGTGCATTTGGATTATTTGGGCATTAAACGCTTTGACAAGAAAGGCAATGTGATCGGGGAATGGCGTTTCTTTGGTTTGTACTCATCTGCCGCTTATATTGCTCGCCTGCAAGACATTCCTTTGTTGCGTAAGAAGCTTGACGTCATTGTTGAAAAAGCCAATGTGGATCCGAACAGTCACAAAGGGAAAAACCTCAAACACATATTGAACAGTTACCCTCGTGATGAAATGCTTCAAGCTCCGGTTGAAGAACTGTTTGGCACCATTGAAAGCATTCTGGCCATTCAAGAACGCCGACAGTTACGTGTCTTCTTGCGTAAAGATATTTATGGTCGCTTCTTAAACGCTTTGGTTTATGTCCCTAGAGACAGATACAACACAGAATTGCGTATTAAGATGCAAGACATCTTGATGACAGCCTGTAATGGCACCAGTTCCGAGTTCAACGTACAGTTTTCGCAACTTGTTTTGGCTCGCGTCAACTTCACCATTCAAATTGCTGACCCTAAACAAAGTCCAACCATAGATGCCGAAGACATTCAGCGCAAAATGCAGGATGCTATGAGCTCATGGGAAGACAAGCTTTTAGCAGCACTTCACAAAAGCCATGGCGAAGAAGCGGGTAATCAACTGTACACAGAATACGTACCTTATTTACCAGCCGCTTATCGTGAAGATTTCTCTCCAAATGCCGCAGTAGTGGATATTGAACGCCTCAACCAATTGGCTGAAGTTGGCGATATTTCAACACACATCTACCGTCAAGTTGGGCAAGCCAAAAACAACTATTTCTTTAAAGTTTATGGAGCTGGTACCACTTTAATTCTATCGGATGTATTACCGATTTTGGAATGCATGGGGTTACGTGTATTAGAAGCACGTCCCTACGAGCTGGATCAGAATGGTGACGGTACGGCGAATACTTGGGTAGTAGAATTTGCCATCAGTGTGGATGCGGATGTCAATCTGGATAAAAACTCTCAACGCGAGGCCTTTCAGGACGCTTTCAATCAAGTGTTTGTTCGTCGTGTCGAAAATGACCGTTTCAATGCCTTGGTATTAAGTGCTTCCTTAACTTGGCGCCAGGTCACCATGTTGCGCGCATTAACCAAATATTTGATGCAACTTCAATTGCCTTTCTCTTTACAATACATGCAGCAGACTTTAGAGAAAAACGCCGATATTGCTCGCCATTTAGTGCAACTGTTTGAACAAAGGTTTGCTCCTACGCAAACAGCAAAACGTGATGATAAAGTTGCTAAACTTCTAGAGAAAATTGATCTGGAACTGGATCAAGTTGCCAATCTGGATGAAGACCGCATCTTAAAACACTACTTGTCTGTCATTCAGGCTATGTTGCGTACCAACTTCTATCAAGAAGATGCAGACGGTAAAGTCAAAGGCTATGTATCGTTCAAATTGGATCCATCAAAAATCCCTGCGGTACCACTGCCTCGTCCTAAATTCGAAATTTTTGTCTACGCTCCTTGGGTCGAAGGCGTTCACATGCGAGGCGGCAAAGTAGCTCGGGGGGGGTTACGTTGGTCTGACCGAATGGAAGATTTCCGTACTGAAGTGTTGGGCTTAGTAAAAGCGCAAATGGTGAAAAACGCCGTTATCGTTCCTGCCGGAGCAAAAGGTGGCTTTGTCGCTAAACAATTGAAGAAAAACGCCTCTCGCGAGGAAGTTCAAGCGGAAGTGGTACATTGCTATACCACATTCATTAGTGGTTTGCTCGACATCACCGACAACTTGGTACAAAACCAAGTCGTTCCCCCCGTGTCGGTAGAGCGCTACGACGAAGACGATCCGTACTTAGTGGTTGCTGCCGATAAAGGTACCGCCACCTTCTCTGATTTAGCCAACAGCATCTCGGAGCAATACGGCTTCTGGCTAGGTGATGCTTTTGCCTCAGGTGGCTCAAACGGTTACGACCATAAGAAAATGGGCATCACGGCACGTGGCGCTTGGGAATCTGTTAAACGCCAATTCAAAGAGATAGGCATCGATTGCCAAACGACTGACTTTTCCGCAGTGGGTGTGGGTGACATGGCGGGAGACGTATTTGGTAATGGTATGTTGCTGTCTGAGCACACTTGCTTGGTGGCGGCATTTAACCACTTGCACATTTTTATCGACCCAACACCTGATGCTGCAGGCTCATTTGCTGAACGTCAACGCTTGTTTAACTTGCCTCGTTCTTCTTGGGAAGACTACAACAAAGAACTGATTTCAAAAGGTGGCGGTATCTTTAGCCGTGCTGCGAAATCGGTTCCCATTAACGCCGACATCCGTAAGGCTCTGGGCATCGAAGGCAATGTGAAATCCATGGCACCAACGGATTTGATCAACGCCATTCTTAAAGCGCCAGTGGATCTTTTATGGAACGGTGGCATAGGTACTTATGTGAAGGCAGAGTCAGAGTCTCATGCTGACGCAGGTGACAGCGCCAATAATGGCTTGCGTGTTAACGGTAAAGAACTACGCTGCAAAATCGTAGGGGAAGGCGGTAACCTAGGTTTGACACAATTGGGTCGTATCGAATTTGCGCAAAAAGGCGGATTAATCAGCACAGACGCCATTGATAACTCGGCTGGTGTAGACAGTTCTGACCACGAAGTAAACATTAAAATTTTACTTAACCGTGTGGTTGAAAATGGTGACATGACTGAGAAACAACGTAATACCTTGTTAGCAAAAATGACCGACGAAGTGGCGGATTTGGTATTAGCTCATAATCGTGGCCAAAGTCATGTATTGTCCTTGATCAACTCCCGTGCGCCTGAGAAGTTGGCAGATCACTGGCGTTTGATTCAATCACTGGTTCGCGAAGGCCGCTTGAATCGTGAAATCGAATTTTTACCGACCGACGGTCAGATTCGTAAACGTCTCAATAAAGGTCTAGGCTTGACGCGCCCAGAAATCTCAGTGCTACTGGCTTACTCTAAGATCAAGCTATCTGAACAGTTGGTTGAAGATGGTATTGGTGAAGACGCGGATTTGATCACGCAAATCAACCAGTACTTCCCACGCGAGCTGACCAAGCGTTTCGGTGATCAAATGGCGTCACACCCATTGGCACAAGAAATCATCGCAGGTCACGTAACCAATAACCTCGGCAATCGCATGGGCGCCTCGTTCTCCACTTACATGCAAGAAGAAACCAGCGCCTCTGCCTTAAATGTGGTGCGTGCTTATATGGCGGCGGAAACCATCTTTGATATTCCGTCTCTTTGGGATGCCATTAACCGTTTAGACTTTGTCGTGCCAAACTCGGTATTAAACAAACTGTTAATTCGCATTCAAGGTTTACTAGAACGTGCTACTTTGTGGTTATTGCGAAACACTCGTGAGAGCTTGTCTATTCAGCGCTTGATTGAAACCTACCAACCTGGTGTGAACGTCATTGCAGCAAACATTCAGGCTATCCTAACGGAATCGAGCCAAGAGCATTTGGCGCAAACCAATGAAGAACTTGTTGCCCAAGGCATTCCACAAGACTTAGCAGACAAATTAGCCGCATTGCAATATCTATTCTATGGTTTGGACATTATCCGAGTGGCCAGCAACACCGACAGCGAAGTACTCGACGTTGCCCAAACCTACTTTGCCTTGGAAATGGAGCTGGAACTGCACTGGTTACGTCAGCGCGCTGCGCAATTACCAGCCCAAGACATGTGGCAACGTCGTGCGAAAGCCGGTCTAGGTGATGAAGTCGACAACAGTTTGCGCACCTTAACGCAAGAGGTGATCCAATCAAATGCCGACATCAAAGCTTTGGAGCAAAGATTGGCGAGCTGGCAAGAAACAAACCTAGACAGCATCCATCATTACCGTGCTACTTTCAGCGAAATTAAGCTGGAAAGTGAATTATCATTGGCGATGGTAACCGTTGCTATTCGTGAGCTTAGAAATTTGATATAAAATCATCAGGTGGCCGACGGTTCGGCCACCTTTTTTAATGAGGATTTAAAAGTGACACAAGAAATAACGAGAGCAACCTTTGATGAAGTAATGGTTCCCACTTACGCACCTTCAGCAATCATTCCTGTGCGTGGTGAAGGCTCTCGCGTATGGGACAAAGAGGGCAAAGAATACATTGATTTTGCAGGCGGTATTGCCGTGACTGCACTAGGGCATTCCAATCCGACTCTGGTCAAGGTCATGCGCGAACAAGCTGGACAAATTTGGCACCTTTCTAACGTTATGACCAATGAGCCAGCCCTACGACTTGCGAAAAAGCTGACCTCTAAAACTTTTGCTGACCGCGTTTTCTTCGCCAATAGCGGTGCAGAAGCCAACGAAGCCGCTTTTAAGTTAGCGCGTCGTTATGCATACGATCATTTTGGCCCAGAAAAACATGAAATTATTGCCTTTTACAAATCCTTCCATGGTCGTACCTTGTTCACTGTCTCTGTGGGTGGACAGGCAAAATACAAAGAAGGCTTTGAGCCAACCCCTGCAGGCATCAAACATTGTGATTACAACAACATTGAACAACTTAAAACCATAATCAGCGATAAAACCTGTGCTGTTGTTATGGAACCCATTCAAGGAGAAGGCGGCATCATTCCTGCCGAACTTGAATTTGCTAAACAAGTTCGAGAACTTTGTGACCAGCACAACGCCTTGTTGGTATTTGATGAAGTTCAATCTGGTGTCGGCCGTACCGGTACCCTGTTCGCTTACCAACAAACTGGCGTAACACCAGACATCATGACCTCGGCAAAATCCTTGGGTAATGGCTTCCCTGTTGGTGCTATGTTGGCGACAGAAAAGGTAGCAAAAAGCTTTGCCTTTGGTACTCACGGTAGCACCTATGGTGGTAACCCAATGGCCTGTGCCATTGCAGAAGCCGTTGTCGACATGATTGATACGCCAGAAGTATTGAATGGTGTGAAAAAGCGTCATGAATTGTTTGTCGCTGGCCTACACGCCATCAATGAAAAATACCATGTGTTTAAAGAAGTGCGTGGCATGGGTTTGTTAATCGGTGCTGAAGTGGTAGACGAATACGCTGGCAATGCGGGTAAATTCCTCGCAGCAGCGTCTAAAGAAGGCTTGTTTGTCCTAGTGGCAGGCCCTGACGTGGTTCGTCTTGCGCCTTCTCTTATCATACCAGAAACAGACATTGCAGAAGGCTTGGCTCGTCTAGAGCGCGCGGTTGCTAAAGTGGTTGAACAATCCAAAGCGGCGTGACTTTTTAGTCTAATCAGTGTTGAAAAAATCGGGCCCAGTGTCCGATTTTTTTATGCAACTTTTTATTTATATTAAGGTCAAATCCGCCCTGCGTATCAATGAGAACCTTTGTCGTCTTTTTTGCAGAATCCTTAAAGGTCAATTAATTGTGCTAGTCCATCGACTAGTTTAAGCTGCTTAGTAATAGGAGATGAGATGCGCTAGGACAGCAAAGGGAAAACAGTTACCATTCACCCAATATGATTAACCTAATACATAGGGAAACCAAAACGTGTTCCATTCTTTTTTTCCAAAACCCAAGCTTTTCTTTTTAAGTTTTGTCGTCTGGGCGCTTATCAGTGTCCTCGGCTGGTATCTGGTTATGCAAAATCTTGGGGCTCAGCTTAGCCTAGGATCCTTGTTTGGCCTAACCTTTCCTGAAGCTTTAGCCGAAGGCGCAGATGCAGCGTCGCAAGCGGCTTTCCAAGATGCATCAAAAGGGGCTGAAACCTTCTGGCTCTACCAGTATTTGGTCATTTGTTATGGCCTGTTTATTGGCGCTTGGATGCTCATAGGCGGACAAAAATGGGCCAAATGGTCGGTTGCAGGTTCAGGACTGATTATTTTTGTCACTTGGTTTAGCGTGCAACTTAACGTCATTTTGAATGAATGGTATGGCAGTTTTTACAATCTGATTCAAAAAGCCCTTTCCGCTCCTAATTCCATAACCCTGCAAGAATACTTTGACCAGCTTAATTTCTTTTTAGGATTGGCTGCCGTCAGCATCTCTGTGGTGGTTCTAAAACATTTCTTTGTCAGCCACTATGTGTTCCGTTGGCGTACTGCTATGACGGAATACTATTCGTCAAAATGGCAACAGGTCAGACACATTGAAGGGGCGTCACAACGTATCCAAGAAGACACCATGCGTTTTGCCAGCATCATGGAAGGTTTGGGCGTCAGATTCATTAGCTCCATCATGACATTACTGGCCTTTTTGCCTGTATTGTGGGGGCTTTCCAGCTACGTAAAAGAGCTGCCTTTTATTGGTGAAGTGCCGCAAGCCTTGGTTTTTGTCGCTCTGTTTTGGTCCATTATCGGTACTGCCCTATTGGCCCTTGCTGGAATCAAATTACCAGGATTGGAATTTAAAAACCAAAAAGTAGAAGCCGCGTATCGTAAAGAACTTGTTTACGGTGAAGATTATGAAGACAGAGCACAACCACTCACCCTCGGTGAATTGTTTGGCAATGTGCGTAAAAACTACTTCACGCTTTACTTTAACTACTTGTATTTTAATATTGTGCGTTACGGCTACTTACAAGCGGGTGTGCTAGTACCTTTAATCGCTTTAGGACCTTCTATTGTGGCGGGAGTCATTACCTTTGGTATTTTCCAACAGATTAATAACGCTTTTAATCAGGTAGAAAACTCATTCCAATTCTTGGTCAACTCTTGGACAACGATTGTTGAATTACTCTCCATCTATAAACGTTTGAAGTCCTTTGAAGCCACGATCGATAATACAGAACTTCCAAGTGAAGACAGCGTATTGGGTTAACGGGACAAACGGTTATTTAACATAAAACGTTTGTCATAAAAAATGCCCCAGTAAATCAAGTTCATTTACTGGGGCATTTATTTAGGTTTAACGCATCAAACATTGATGTTGATGTTCTGACCTAAGTTGTCTGTTGTTGTATGCGAGCCACTGCTGGCGGCTGGCGTGGTCGGCTCGGTTGCTTGCTCAACTAACTCAAGTTTTTGCTGAGCTTCTTGTTGTTGAACCGCTTTGGATAAACTCGCCTGATACACTTCTCGGGCGTAATCCACACCAGGACCACTGACACCATTCACTTCTGCCATTATCTATCCCTCCTACACATGATGCAAATTGCTCAAAAAAGAATCAATATTCCGTAGTATAGAGGTATATTGTTCATTTTACGAACAGTTTTTCCACAATGCCGAATTTTTTGACCATTTTACAGGTCGTTTTTATTCACAAAATTGTCCCATACTTCATTGATAAAACTTTGATTTTGCTGCAATGCCTCATCCTGCACCACACGCCCTTGCTTTTGCAGAGCCTGACGGTGCGTTTTTGAGCGATACAAGGTATAGGTGTTTGTCATATCCTGAACCTGCTCAGGTGTCATTAAGCCAATTTGAGCAATGGCCTCTAACTGACGCACATTGTCAGAGTAAGTCATTAATTCAGGATACTGACATGACCAAGCCAACACAAAGTATTGCACCATAAACTCAATATCTATGATGCCACCCGCGCCTTGTTTTAAGTCAAAACCTTTTTCTTTGCTACCTGTATCCAAATGGGCACGCATTTTTTCACGCATTTTAATGACTTCGGTCTTAAGCTCCTGCCTATCACGAACTTGCGCTATGATACTTTTACGGCATTCTTCAAAACGGTTTAATACTGCAGAATCGCCTGCTAAACCTCGTGCCCGGGTAAGTGCTTGGTGCTCCCAAACCCAAGCCTCTTTTTGCTGATACTCACGAAAGGCCTCCAAGCTACTGACCAACAACCCCGAATTCCCGGAAGGTCGTAAGCGCATGTCCACTTCGTATAAACGGCCTGCCGAGGTAAAACTGGTAATCATGTGAATCAGTCTCTGACCCAGTCGCGTATAAAAAGTGAGATTATCAACGCTACGCTCACCATCAGTTTGTCCATTGGCTTGGGCGTCATGAATAAACACCAAATCAAGATCCGATTCATACCCCAGCTCCCAACCACCCGATTTACCATAACCAATAATGGCTAACTGAGGTTCATGGAAAGCATTCGCATAACTGACTGGAAAACCATGTTTTTTAGTGAGGTGGTACCAAGACTGCTGCAATACCTGTTCTAGCAAAACTTCTGCCAGCCAAGTTAAGTGATCACTTACTTTCATAACCGGCAAAATACCTGTGATATCACAGGCTGCAATTCGCAGTATTATCGAACGACGAAAGCGACGCATAGCATCCATTTGCGCTTCTTCATCCTCCTCTGGCAGACGCAATAAGATTTGCTTTAACTCATCTTCCAACATGGCCTTATCTGGTGGTGAAAATAAGGTATTGGTATCCAGCAATTCATCTAACAAAGCCGGTGTTGCCGAAATGGCATCCGTAAACCAAACACTTTCCCGGCAAAGTCTGATCAAATGAGTCAGCGCATTGTGATTCTCACAAAGTAAAACCAGATAAGCGGTACGACGTAATACAGCTTCGAGAATAGGAAACACGCGCTCCAACACTAAATCTGGATGGTCTTCATTACCGAGTTGACGCATAAAGGCGGCCAAGAAAACCGCCAATCGCTCCTGACCAATCGGTTGCATAAAAGCCACTGTACGGGAGGAAAGCAATTGGGAAATACTTTGTGCTGACCTATGCAAAGACTGCCAAGGTAGGATTGCGATCACATCGCTAATAGCGTCCAAGTCCTCTGGCGTCTTCATTAGAATACGCCATGTCTCCTGCTCGGCTTTATCCGCGTCAGTTTCCTCTTCGTCTTCAATCAACTTGATAAAATAATCATGCACTTGATGACGCGCCGGCCATAAGGCATCATTCAGCGCCTTCCAACTGTCATATCCCACCATAATAGCGACACGAAAACGTGAAAGGTCGTCCTCCGGTAACAACTGGGTTTGTTCATCTTTCATCGCCTGTAAAGCATGTTCAGTGCGGCGCAATAACAAATAAGCCTGAATGAGTTCATTCACTTCTTGTTGGCTTAAATAGTCTTGTTGTGCCAAATAAGGCAGTACTGTTAACAAAGCTTGAGTTTGCAGACCCTGATCTCGACCACCATGCAAAATTTGTAAGGCTTGAGCAATAAACTCAACTTCTCGAATGCCCCCCTGCCCTAATTTAATGTTGTGTTCTATCCCTTTGCGCCTTACTTCTTTGGCGATCATACGCTTTAAATCGCGTAAGGCACCCAGAGCACCAAAATCCAAATATTTGCGGTATACAAAAGGTTTACGTAAGGCTTCAAATTCGGCAATGTCTTGCTCACTGCCAGCCATGACACGCGCCTTTATCATGGCGTACCTTTCCCAATCGCGCCCTTGGTCTTGATAGTAATTTTCTAAGGAGTCGATATTCAGCACTAAGGCCCCAGATTGACCAAAAGGTCGCAAACGCATGTCCACTCGGAACACAAAACCATCCGCGGTAACCTGATCTAAATGCTGAATCAGTTTTTGCCCAAGCTTGGTAAAGTATTCTTGATGAGACAAGGTCTTTTTACCACCTTGCGTGTCACCATGTTCACGAAAGGCAAAGATCAAATCAATATCAGAGGACAAATTCAGTTCATTGCCCCCTAACTTGCCCATCCCAATTACTATCATACTTTGTACTTGACCGCTCGAATCCAAAGCCTGTCCATACAAGCTTGCGTAATTCTGCTGACTCCATAACAAACTGGCATTGACACTTACGTCCGCTAGGGCACTCAAATGTGCGGTCAGCTCTACTAAGGAAATTTTTTGCTGTAAATCCAAGGCAATCAAACGCACCATCCACCATTGTCGATACAGGCGCAAACGTGTTAATAACTCAGCTTCCTCACTTGGTATGTTTGGTTCGTCCGTTACCTCTTGAGCCGCCAAATGAAAACTTTCCTCACCAGCAAACAAAGCTTCTAGGGAAGGTTTTTGTAACTCGGAAAGAGACAATAATTCATCCAGCCAATGAGGATAACGCAACAGATTTTTGTGTAAATAGTCACTCAGTAACCATAATGGCTCCAATTGCTCAATGTGCTCGGCTGTCAAATGGATTAAGCCATGTCTCAGTCTCGCTTCTTGCAACTGCTCCAAGGCCAATGAAGTATTATCTAACTGCTGGCGAAAATAGGCGTAACTCGGGTTTTGATAGGGTGTTACCAAGTGGTCTTCCTTTGCATATTGTTATTTTATCGAAACGACTCTAATGACTCTGCTGATTAAGCCATTGACCAATTTTTAACATCAAACTGCCCACTGGCTTTAGCCCTGCTAACAATTCTAACAGCTGATCTTCCTCAGCTTTATAAAGCTCACCTAAAGTTTGATCTAATTCCACTAATGCTTGATCTAAATGAGACGGTAAAAACGAGCGCATTTGATGCATGGTATGACGAAATGGTTGCAACAAGACTTCGTCCTTCATAAAGAACATTGCCTCCCAATACACCAACCAAACTTCATACCAATAAGCGCCTAACACCAACGCATCAAAGGTGCCAAGTGGGCGCTCCGGAAATTCAATGTGTCCTTGTTTTAAACGCACACCTTTTTGCGCTTTCGATACCACATTAATCTGTACGGGAACGCGCTCTGCTAATTGTAAAGCAAATTCATACAATCCCAGTTCACAACCTGATTTCAATTCAAGTTCTAATTCACAAATACTGTCTTCACCATAAGGCGAGATCACTTTGCCATGATCACAAACCACTTCCATGTAGGTGTCATGCAGCTGAATATTCCACACTTGGCGCTGAAAATCGGTACGATAAGCTTCTTCTAACAGACGACTCCAAGTCATGTCTTGCAAAGCATCTGGCAAAGGTAATTGATTTAGCAAGGTTAAATCTAGACTATCCTGCTCAAGCTGCCATTCCCATTCGCCCCTAGCATGCATACCAATGCGACTGCTACCGCGTGTTTTCACCGTTTGAATGTATTTATCATTGATCGCCCGAATACGCAGCGCCACGCCAGCTTGCATCAAGGCTGCATCTGGCGTGTCAAAATAGGCATTCATCAAATTTAATGTGGGTTGGCGGGACATGCTCTCATCATCAGTTTGAGCACATATTTCATCAAGAAAATCACTTGCAGACTTGAGATACTCAGAATGAAGCATTAACTTAAGTTCTAGTTCAGTTGCCATAATTACAAACCTCTACAGCCTTTGCCAAACATCGGCAAAGAAAAACATCACTGAGCAAGTGTATCAGAAGCCTTAGCAATGTAATATTAGCGAATACTTTGGATTACAGGATGGCCCTATGCCCGCATTACCTTCTCTATTAGATATGATGACACAGCTGATCGCCTCACCTTCCATCAGCTGTAGCCAAGCGCATTGGGATCAATCCAATAAAGGCGTCATCCAGCTACTAGAAAGCTGGCTAAGTTCTCAGGGGTTTCAGTGCGAAGTCATGCCTTTGCCAGACCAACCAAACAAGTACAATCTTATTGCCACTTTAGGGCAAGGAGACGGTGGTTTAGTACTTTCTGGGCATACTGACACCGTACCTTATGATGAAGGACGTTGGCAGTCCGATCCGTTCGCCTTACAGGAACGTGACCAAAAACTTTACGGTTTGGGTTCATGCGACATGAAAGGCTTTTTTGCCATTGTGCTAGACACCATACGCCATATGGAACTCCATGACCTGAAAGAACCCCTTATCATTCTTGCCACCGCCGACGAAGAAAGTTCCATGTCCGGTGCCCGTGCTCTAGTGCAACAGAATACACTCAAGGCGCGCTACGCTTTGATTGGTGAACCCACTTCCTTGACGCCAGTATATGCTCACAAAGGCATTATGATGGAACGCATTCAAGTTACCGGACAAGCAGGACATTCTTCCAACCCGGCATTGGGAAACAACGCTTTGGACGCTATGCATGCGGTAATGTCTGAGCTAATGGACTTTCGTCAGCAATTAAAACGTGATTATCGTGATGCCAGCTTCGTGATTGACTACCCAACCATGAACTTTGGTTGCATTCATGGTGGCGATAATCCAAACCGTATTTGCGGGCGCTGTGAATTGGAATTTGATTTACGGGCATTACCCGGCATGAGCAATCAATCTTTGATGTCAGAAATCGCTCAACGCCTGCCCAGCATCGAAGAGAAAACCAATACTCAAATTCAACTAAATAGCTTGTTCCCAGATGTGCCATCATTTTACACGCCAATTGAATCCGCTATCATAAAGGCGTGTGAAAACTTAACAAAACGCCCGGCACAAACCGTTGCCTTTGCGACTGAAGGACCTTTCTTAAATCAAATGGGAATGGAAACCTTAGTTTTGGGACCAGGTTCGATCGACCAAGCTCATCAACCTAATGAGTTTATGGCGCTAGATCAAATTCAACCTATGGAGAAGGTAATTCGCGGCCTAATTGAACGCTTTTGCCTGCAATCAACTGAGCAATAATACATGAGAAGCAGTGTGCCTGAAGAACTGAATTACGTAGATTGGTTTCGCCATTCTTCCCCTTATATCAATGCCCACCGTGGCAAGACCTTTGTCATTCTTATTCCTGGTGAAGCGGTTGAATGCAACCATTTTTCCAGCATTATTCATGATTTGGCTTTATTGGATTCATTGGGCATTCGCCTCGTATTGGTACAAGGAGCGCGCCCACAAATTAATAGAATTTTGACCAGTCTGAACGCTGCTGCGCCGCTAGAAAATGACTATCGTGTCACACCGCATCATCAATTGACGAATGTCATTCAAGCCTCCTCGGCAGTAAGAGTTCAATTAGAAGCCCAGCTTTCCATGGGGCTTGCCAATACTCCTATGGATGGCGCACGTTTGAAAGTCTGTAGTGGGAACTATGTGATTGCGCGTCCACTTGGTGTAGTCGATGGCATTGATTATGGACACTCGGGCGAGGTGCGTCGTATTGACAGCGATGCTATTTTTCGCTTGCTTGAAGACGACAATATGGTGTTGTTACCCCATCTGGGCTTTTCGCCTACTGGTGAAGTCTTCAACCTTAAAAGCGAAGAGGTGGCAACCCAAGCCGCCATTCAACTAAAAGCCGATAAGTTAATTATTTATACCGACGAAGAAGGTGTTTTTAATGAAGCGGGCGAGCTGTATTCTGAGCTATTAGCCAAGGACGCAGAAGCCATTTTGCAAGATCAGTCTCTGCATAACATTACCCAACATGCTTTAGAAGCCTGCGTTCAGTCAGTTCGTCATGGCGTGCCACGTGCTCACATCATTTCTTATAATGAAAATGGTGGTTTGCTACGAGAGCTTTTCACTCGCGAAGGTTCGGGCACCATGATTGACGAGGACAGTTATGAGCAACTGCGCCCAGCACACATTGACGATGTGGGCGGCATGATGGCGTTATTGGCGCCTTTAGAAGAAAAAGGCGCTTTAGTGCGTCGCTCTCGCGAACTGTTAGAAAACGAAATCGACCGTTTTATCGTCATTGAACGTGATGGCGCCATTGTTGCTTGCGCAGCCCTCTACCCCTTTGAACAAGAGCAGGCAGGCGAGTTGGCTTGTTTAGCTGTGTCACCCAATTATCGAGGTTCAAACCGAGGTGAACGCTTACTTAGAGGCATAGAAAAAGCGGCCAAAAAACTCAAGTTAAACACTCTGTTTTTACTAACCACTCGCACAGCCCATTGGTTTATTGAGCGTGGCTTTAATGAAACCGACCTTGCCAGTTTACCCATGCAAAAACAGGCACTCTACAATTATCAGAGAAACTCTAAAATCTTCTCTAAACATTTATAAACCGGATTCTTGGTAGTAAAAACAAGAACGGCGGCCAATTTAGCCGCCGTTTTTTATTAAGTTATGTTTACTTTCCCAAAGAAAGATTAGTCCATGATCTTAAAGGGAATAAACATAGGATACCCTTGACGGATCACCCGCATAGGTACCGAGCGACCAGACGGAATGTCTTTAGTAATGTCGGTAAAATCAGCCACGCTATTAATAGGTTTGCCGTTTAACATGGTAATCACATCCCCTTGCTGCAAACCATTACGAGCTGCGGTACCACCTAATACCTGTTCGATTACTACACCATTATCAATGTTGTAACGTTTTGCCATTTCAGCAGGCACTTCCCCGACAATCATGCCAAGACGATTTTGGTCCTGTTGAGCTTGCGCCAAGGTCTTAGAATCATCAGGGCGGCTATCTAAAGTGATCTTAATGTCTTGTTCTTTGCCATCACGATACACTTCCGCATTAACCACTTCCCCTGCTTTCATACGGCCAACCACATAAGGCAACTCACCTGAATGTTCAATACTTTTACCATTAAAACTCATGATAATGTCGCCGGAACGAAGGCCTGACTTCTCAGCAGGAGAGTCAGGCAATACTCGACTGATTAACGCACCGCTTGGACGATCTAAACCAAAAGATTCTGCTAAATCATTACTGACGTCTTGAATCAATACTCCCAGCCAAGCACGAGACACTTTACCGTCTTTCTTTAACTGCTCAACCACAGACAAAGCCAAATTGGACGGAATCGCGAATGACACCCCCATAAAACCACCAGAGCGAGTATAGATTTGCGAGTTAATGCCCACTACTTCGCCATCAAGATTAAACAATGGTCCACCAGAATTACCCGGATTGATCGCCACATCGGTTTGAATAAAGGGAACATAGTTATCCGATGGCAAATTACGACCTGTGGCACTCACTACACCCGCTGTTACCGTGTAGTCAAAACCAAACGGAGAACCAATGGCTAGCACCCATTGCCCCGCTTTTAAGTCATCGGAATCCCCCATATCAACAATTGGCAAATCATCCGCTTCGATCTTCAACAGAGCCAAGTCTGTGCGTGGATCCGTACCCACCAGCTTAGCTTGATATTCACGACGATCACTCAAACGCACATGAATCACATCCGCGCCATCGATCACATGGTTATTAGTTAACACATAACCATCATGAGAAATGATAAAACCCGAACCTAAAGAACTACGTTGACCTTGTTGCGGTGGGTTTTGCTGACCAAAAGGTTGTTGGCCAAAGAAGTGCTTAAAAAACTCATTTAACTCTTCATTATTGGGGCTAAATTGACGTCTGCCTTCATTGCCCGTTTTCGTGGTCACCGTTTGTTCCGTACTGATGTTCACGACCGCTGGGGAAGCTTTATCCACTAACTCCGTAAAGTCAGGCAATGAAGCCGCATTGGCTAACATGGCAGTCATCATAACAATACTGACAACCAGATAGTTAGCGTGTTTAAGCAATCTGTTCATTAATTGGTCTCCTTAAAACGTACCAAGTTCATTACAGTGCCAGGTGAAGAAGGTTGGCCGTTAAGGTGAAAACAGCAAAGGACTGGATTCATCGGTAACGGACTCAATTCGTAAAATTTTCGGGTAAAAATCTTGATTACTAGAGGACTGGTTCGCCTTGTGTCTGGCAAACACTAGGCCCATCGCAAATCCCATAATACTTAACACAACCGCAACATGATTTGAGCCAGCCCACAAAGAAGGTATTATGGCGCCAAGCACTAAGCCCAACAAAGGCATAAAATACATCCATAAGGAAGCTTGTAATAAGGTGTCTTCAGGTATGCCGATCACCACTTGCTGCCCAATCTCAACCGATAGAGGGTCAATGGCTTGCATGCGCATACGATTTGCTGGCGACACTTGAGCAATGGCGTGATGACCACAGCCGTGACGTGCTCGACAAGTGGAGCAACTAGAGGTACGAATGGTTTCGACTTCGGCAAAACCGTCACTCACTGCCATGACTTTTCCACTTTCTTCAATCATTTTCTACTCTTGGCATAAATACCGTCATCAGTCGATCAATGGTTTCGCCAGGCACTTCCCCTACCATGGTCAATAGATACAAGTCATCTTTCACTTTAAAGCTGCTCATCCCAGCAACCGTTGCGCCCACCCCCATTACTGAGGAGGATCTTATTATCTGACTGGGTTCGACAAAGACTGAAATCGTCACCATCCCATCAGACAGTAATAACATGTTGGTACCATGATTTAAGGCGCGCGCCTCTGTCCATACTAAACTAAAACCAGCTGGTAACCATTCAAACTGCCAGGCATTTTTCACCTTAACTTTAGGCTGTTTACTCTGCTCTTTTCTTCGCAAACCGTTTTTGGGGACAAAATCTTCCTGTTTCAAGTCAGGCGAAAAATTTATCGAGGTAAATTGCACTCGCTCTAAAAGTTGTCCATCCGACTTAACCACATCATGTTTCAACAAAAAGTGATTTTCTTTATCTAACCAAAAAACGTGACCATAGCGATATTCGTCTTTTGGTTGCAAAAGCAAACGAATAGCATCACGACCCGCCACCCGTTGTGGTTCTTTACTCACCAACAATTCATAACCTAACGCCAAGCGTTCATGAGATACTTTCTTTAATCCTTTAAACGGCGCTCTAAAAGGAGAATTTCGACTCTCCGAAGTCGGATCCGGATGAACACAGATGATTTTGTCATTGACACGCAAGACTTCAACCTTATCACCATCTAAATCCACTAAACTTTCATATTCCATACCACTTATTACACTGTGACGTATGCGCATGCTGTTCATATTAGAAGCTTCAGAATGCACAAATACCCCATCGTAACTTAGGGTATGAAAAGCGTCTGTCATATTACGCAATAATTGCACAGCCTCAGGCGCTTGCGCTATGGCTAAACGCCAAGGCGTCAATATCACAAGTATTAATAGTCCCCTCAGAAGGAATCCCCAAAAACCTCTCATACACTACTCTTGTACTGGATAGTTAACGACTCGTGCCATAGGAATCATGCCTTGCCCTACCGTCATCGTGGCTTGTTCAGCATGTTGACGAAGGTATTGTTGTAATTTGGTATTATCCATCGGCAAGGGTTGTTGATTCACTTCTGCCAAAGATTTTACGTCTCGGCTAGGAGTTGAGTTCAGTTCGGCGGTTAACCCACCGTTAGGTGTAGGGTCACCTTGAAGTAATAGGTTGCCTCCTAACACCACAAAAAATGCGACACTGGCCGCAACAGCCATGCTGGAAAACCACATTTTCCAATGTGTTTTTGTGGCTTCTCCTGACGTGGGCAATTGCTGAGTTGAGATGGGAGTTACGATAGTATTGTCGTCTACAACGACTTCATTTAATTGCTCTAGATCCGCAATGCTGTCGTGAACTCGATCTAACAAACTCATCTTCAGACCTAATTCAGCTTGAGCTTCTTTATGTAAAACCTGTTGGATAGCATGAATGGCTTCTGCCTGTTGTGCCAAAACATCCGTATCTTGAGCCAACAAAGCGTCAATATCTTGCGTCGTAGCCTCCCCATCAAACATGGCAGACAGACTGGCTTTACTGTCAAGCGGAGTAATATTTTCTGATGTCATGACGACTCTCCTGTGCCCATAATAGGACGAATATGTTTTTCCACGGCTTCACGAGCTCGAAATATGCGTGAACGTACCGTACCGACAGGGCATTCCATAATAAGCGCAATGTCTTCGTAACTGAGGCCATCAAATTCTCGAAGGGTCAATGCACTACGAAGTTCCTCAGGCAATTGCTCAATGGCATGATACACCGCTTGCTCAAGTCGACTGGAGTTGAGATTAGCTTCTGGTGTCGCTATATCAGACAAAGATTCATAGGCACTAAACACCTCTTCATTATCCAACTCAACATCCGATTCAGGTGGGCGTCGTGAACGGCTTACCAAATGATTTTTCGCTGTATTAACGGCAATACGATAAAGCCAAGTATAAAAAGCACTGTCACCTCGAAAGTTGTTAATGGAACGGTATGCTTTGATAAAGCTTTCCTGCGCCACGTCGAGAACTTCGCTTTTATCTTGAATATAACGGCCGATTAGCCCCACTACCTTGTACTGGTATTTGATCACCAGCAAATCGAATGCCCGCTTATCACCCTGTTGTACTTTTTCAACTAACGTCTGGTCAGAAGACGTTTCGTGCTGCATAGGCACCTCATGTTAAAACTCCACTGCTTTGTGCCTTTGCTGTATAGAAGGTTCAGACAACAAGGACGTGAGCAAGTTCCTATAAAATCCCCAAAGAATGTTAAATTTCCCAAACTCGAAAGTATTCATTTATTGGCAAGAATAGTAACATTAATTTTTTCGTCAATAATCAGAATTACACTATGAGTCGACAATACCATCATGACATCGTCATCATTGGCGCTGGCGCTGCCGGATTAACCCTTGCCCTCGAGCTGGCAGATCAATATCGGGTAGCCATATTGACCAAGGCCGATATTCGTGAAGGCGCCACCTTGTATGCGCAAGGTGGCGTAGCAGCGGTCTTGTCGGAAACAGACACCATAGAATCTCACATCAAAGATACCATTGGCGCTGGAGTGGAACTAGGTAACCCTGATGCCATTCGTTTTACCGTCGAGAATTCCAAAGCCAGTATTGATTGGCTCATCGATCAAGGCGTCCCTTTTACCCGCTATGGTGAAAGCGATGAATACCACCTGACTAAAGAAGGCGGACACAGCCACAGACGCATTATTCACAGTGCCGATGCGACAGGCTTAGCCATTTCCAAAACCCTCATCAAAAACGCCAGCAATCACCCCAATATTGAGTTCTTCCCTAATCGCGTTGCCATCGATGTCATCACGACAAAAAAGTTAGGTCTAGCGGAACCCAATCGTGCAGTGGGTGTGTATGCGCTGAATCTTGACGACGATGTAACGGAAGTTTTTCGCGGCAATTTTGTTTCCCTCGCTTGTGGTGGTAGCAGCAAGGTATATCTCTACACCAGCAATCCTGATACGGCCTCTGGAGACGGTATTGCCATGGCTTGGCGTGCAGGTTGCCGTGTTGCCAACATGGAATTTAATCAATTTCATCCGACCTGTTTATACGACGCTAAAGCCAAAACTTTTTTGATTTCTGAAGCGGTACGTGGCGAAGGCGGTAAGCTCTTGTTACCCGATGGATCGCCTTTTATGGCCAAATTTGACTCTCGCGCTGAACTGGCACCTCGGGACATTGTCGCTCGCGCCATAGACCATGAAATCAAACGTTTAGGCGTGCGCCATGTATGGTTAGACATTTCTCATAAAGACAGTGACTTCATTAAGGAGCACTTCCCAACTCTCTACAAGCGTTGCTTGGAATATGGTCATGACATGACCAAGGGACCCATTCCAGTGGTACCTGCGGCACACTATACCTGTGGTGGTGTTGTGGTAGATCAACATAGCCTAACGGACATCAGCCATTTATACGCCGTAGGTGAAACCGCTTATACCGGCCTTCACGGTGCAAACCGTTTAGCCAGCAACTCCTTGTTAGAATGTATTGTATTTGCTCGTTCCGCAGCGAAACACATCAAACAGTTTAACGGTAATTTAACCCGTGTCAGCATTCCTGATTGGGACGAAAGCCAAGTAACGGACTCTGATGAAGACGTGGTCATCACCCATAATTGGCAAGAATTACGCCGTTTTATGTGGGACTATGTTGGTATAGTTAGAACCAACAAACGCTTACTGAGAGCCAAGCACAGAGTCGATCTTCTGCAATCTGAGATTCACGAATTTTACGCCAATTATAAAATTTCGAATGACTTGTTAGAATTGCGTAACTTGGCACAAGTAGCTGATCTCATTATCCGTTCAGCCATGTCGCGTAAGGAAAGCCGTGGTTTGCACTTTACTCTGGATTACCCAGAAAAACTTGAGCAAAGCCAACCCACTATCCTTACTCCTGAAAAAAAGTGTCAAGCGACGGCACTTGAAGTGACCGCTCTTTAGGAGCGGCCTTCGCCGCGCGACAACATTTGTTGTGCGGCATAAGAACGCAATGCATCATAGTCTTCAGAAGACAATTGATCCCGATAAATCACCACAAATACAGGCCATAACTGCCCCCAAAAAGAGGGTTTGGCGCCATAAGACTCTTCAGACACTTTTTTCGCAATCAGTTGCAGTGAATTGATGCGCACAAAGAGTAGGGCTTCCCGCTGATTGTTTTGCATTAAGAAGGCACCGTCAAGATCAATACCAACTTGCTTAGCAGATCGCCTAAAAGTCAAAAGAAACAAAATGAATTGCAGCAACACAAAAGCGAGCAGTAATAATAATTGTTGGCCCAACGACCAGAAATACCAAGGTATTAATAGGAAGCAACAAGAGATGGCGACCACCCAGAGGGTGACGCCAAGCCAAGAAGGGTTAAGTTTAGTGGCCTGCAGGCTGAACACGGGTCACAATAATATCAACAATGCGCGCTAGATCCGGATCTTCTGGCACTTCTTTTTGCATAAACCATGGAAAGATTTCTTGATCTTCGCAAGCAATGAGTTTTTGAAAGCGTTGCTTATCCTCATCCTCTAAGGTCAAGTAAATTTCGTCCAAAAATGGTTCAAGTAGAACGTCAAGTTCCAACATACCTCGACGACAATGCCACTTGAGCTTTTTAAAGCTTAATGAATCTGCTGTTTCTGTCATGGAATTACCCCTTAATTTCAATGCCGCCATTATAGCCATTGCCTAGCCAAAATAGAAAAGCGGAAATTGAAAAAGATGATTTCAGTCAGAAGTTTTGTCTTTCACTTGAAAAAAACCGCCTGATCTCCAAATATGACCTTAACTTTATTTATAGACGTTGGAACAGGTTATGTTGTCGTCACAAGAACTTATTAATCAATATCTAACCGATCAAGCTGCCATCTACCCCAAAAACAATATAGGTGTTATCAGCGTCACAGGGCCAGACGCCAAAAAGTTTCTACAAGGCCAAACGACTTGCGACCTAAATAAGGTCACAGAATCCGCTGGTATCTACGGCGCGATTTGTACTAACAAGGGTCGCATTATTTGTAATTTTTTTCTGATTCAACAAAATGACCGCTTGTTATTACTAATGAGTCAAGATTTGGTGGACACGAGTCTAAGTCACCTAAAAAAATACGCTGTTTTCTTTAAAGCGGAACTCACGGATGCCACTCAAGCATTTACTTTGGTTGAAAAAATAACATTAAGTCAGGCGGAAAAAACGGACCAACTTCCAGAACACTTCTCAGTTCAACATCAAGATAATGTCATCTATTTACAGCTCGCCGATTATCCTTTGCATTTGGAATGGCAACTGAGTTCGCAACAAACTCAGTCAACAGAGCAACAGGCGCAGCTATCTGGCTTAAGCTTATTGACCGCTCGACCACTCATCTCACAAACCCAGAGCGAAAGCCTGTTACCGCAATGGCTGAACATGCAAATCAATGGCGGCATCAGCTTTACCAAAGGCTGTTATACCGGCCAAGAAATCGTCGCGCGAATGAAATACCGTGGCAAATCGAAAAAACATTTAGCACTGGCCTACTGGCCCACTGACGTGGTTGATACTCAGCAGAATATTCAAGATGAGCAGGGTAAAACCATAGGAGAAGTGTTTTCTGCCGCCACACTTGGAAAAGGACATATTGCACAAATCATATTGAACCAGGATCCAAGTGAACTCCATGCTTTGTATTTGGGCGATAACAAAATTGACTTGGTTGAACTTCCTTACCAGCTGGATTTAGCCGACTAATCAAGAAACCTTACTAGCTCGAAATCACCAGGGCAATGAAATTTGCCCAGTGCTTTCAGCTTTCTTATCCATCTCAGGCAAGCGCCAATCAATCGGTGTTTCACCTTGCTGCTCTAGATACTGGTTGGTTTTGGAAAAATGCCCACAACCGAAGAAACCTCGATAGGCCGACAAAGGTGAAGGATGAACGGATTCCAAAACGCAATGCTTCTGTCGATCAATAAAACGACCTTTTTGCTGTGCGTAACTGCCCCACAAAAGAAACACCAAGCCCTGCTTTTCTTGGTTCAATAGGGCAATGATTTTATCCGTCAAACGTTCCCAACCTTTATTCTGATGAGAGCCCGCTTGACCTGCTGAAACAGTCAACACACTGTTTAATAACAACACACCCTGCTCCGCCCAACTTTTAAGGTAGCCATGTTGAGCAGGCGTGATGTCCAAATCCTGCTGCAATTCTTTATAGATATTCTGTAATGATGGCGGCACCTTCACCTCTGGCCTGACAGAAAAAGACAAACCGTGCGCTTGCCCTTCACCATGATAAGGATCTTGCCCAATAATCACGACTTTGACCTGAGAAAAAGGCGTCGCTTGCAAAGCCGCCAAATAGTTTTTTGGGGAGGGATAAACCTGATCACTGGGTAAGGTATCCAAAAAGCTTTGTAAGGATTGCATATAATCCTTTTGCCACTCAGCTGAGAGTTTGTCTTGCCAATCGTTGGTTAAGGTCATCCAAGATGTCATACGAGTTCACCAGATTGTGCATTATGAAATGGATTCAAACTTGGGTTTCCTTTAAATTCAAAATAATAATCCAGCGGCAAACTGTCCTCTGGATTGAGCAAATATTTTAACAACAACCACGCCATTTCTCTTAACCCATAAGCCTGACAGTAGCTTTCTAATTTTAGCAAGCTGGACTCTATCGACAATGGCCAACCATATGCCTTGAGTAAGTTCACTCTTTGTACAGGGGTTAAATTGTGAGATTTAGCCACCACAGCTAGATCGAATAACGGATCACCTACTCCTGCGTATTCCCAATCAATTAACCACAGCTTATGATCATCCATCAGTACGTTTTTGGGATTTAAATCGTTATGACATAAAACGAAATCTAGACCACTAGGTTCAATATTAAGATCTTCTAGCTTTTCTTGCAGATACTGGCACTCTTGAGTTAAGCCTGTTTCTTCTAGGCCGCTTTTCGTTTCTATTAGTAGGGAAATGTGGGCTAGATAATGAGCGATTACCTTTTCAACTTGGTAATAATGCGCCACCAGAGGCAGTTGATGCGCTTTTTTCACTTGTTTAGCAATGCGCTCTATGTCCTGCGTTTGATGTTGAATATGCCACTCCAATGAGGTTTGTGATACAAACTCCATCAACATCAGATGGTCATCTTGATACACTAATTCTGGTGACACCAAGCTTTGAGCAGCCTGCTTCAGAGTGGCTAATTCGGCTTGGCGATCAATATAGAAAGCGGTCACATCAATATCCGCCAAGCGCAGCACAAAGGAAGCAGATCCCGGCTTCGATAGCAAATACACTTGGTTGGTAAAGCCTTCTTGTAATTCTCTTACCTGATAAGTGCCAATATCCGGTAAAAAGGCCGAAATTTTCACCAGCGAATCAGATAGTTTGCTCATTTTTCATCATTTTATTGCCAGAATTGTAAGTCGCTGTCAGAATGACTAACTGAACCATTTGAGTCAATAGACAACCTGAAGCAGATCAATGAATAAACACGAAGACATTATTCGTAAGATACAAGAACGCCTGAGCACATTGAGTAAATCAGAGCGTAAAGTCGCGGAAGCTATTTTAGCGGATCCAAAGACCACCATTCACTCCAGTATTGCCAAATTGGCCGCCAGAGCGGAAGTCAGTGAACCAACGGTGAATCGTTTTTGTCGTAGTTTAATCGGCAGTGGCTTTCCAGATTTTAAAGTGTCTTTGGCACAAAGTTTGGCAACAGGTACACCTTATGTAAACCTGAATGTGGAACCGGATGATGCTCCTGGTGCGGTGACTGCGAAAATTTTTGAAGCCGCAAAAAGCAACCTAACCCGTGCTCAAGAATTATTGCCCGAACCTTTGATCAGCCGTGCAGTGGATGTGTTGGCACAAGCACGACGCATCGAATTTTACGGTCTAGGCGCTTCAGGTCCAGTTGCCAAAGACGCGCATCACAAATTTTTCCGTCTCAACATGCCAGTAGTGGCTTATACAGATATATTGGTACAACGCATGGCGGCGGCGGGTACTCATCCTGGTGACGCTGTGGTGCTGATTTCTTACACAGGTCGAACCCTACCCTTAATCGAAACCGCTCGCGTCGCTCGTGAAGCAGGCGCCTCCGTTATTGGCATAACCAATCCAGGCTCTCCTCTAACGGAGCATTGCTCTATTGTCTTGCCAATTGAAGAAACGGAAGATACGGACATCTATACGCCGATGAGTTCGCGAATTGTGTATTTGACCCTGATCGATGCATTGGCAACCGGTGTCTTGCTAAAACGCGGCCCAGAATTCAATGCTCACTTGAAAAAACTCAAGCAAAGCGTGCAAGACACTCGCTTGCCAAAAGTAGATAAGTAATAGCCTCTGTTTTGGCTTTGTTATGATCTTTTAGAAGGTGACACTGATGTCGCCTTCTATGCATTCATAAGAAAGAAAAATTACATTCCCCCTCATTTTCAGAGCTTTTTACAATTTTGAGCGAGTATTTTGCAAGATTATCGCAGCTCAGCCCCCTAGAATCCTTATACGTCTTGAAATAGGTCAAATGACATTCATTTTCTTCATAGAAAAAGAATATTGTAATTATCTAAGATCAATGACTACCACAATAAAAAATTTAACAAATATTCGCTTTCGGATGTGGTCATTACCTGACTTTCTGTATACCACTCTTTACCGTCATCCAGTTATTCGGATGTGCTGTCTTTAAATATCTTCGTGATGTTATCCGCAAGCCCGTCAATTTAGGGGACAAATATGATTGAAAGCAGTTACGCGATCAGCTTTACCTTCCTAGCCTACTTAGTTGTCATGCTGGGCATTGGTTTGTATGCATATAAATTAACTTCCAGCTCTGAGGACTACTTTCTTGGCGGTCGTTCATTAGGACCATGGCCAACAGCCATTTCTGCAGGTGCGTCAGATATGAGCGGCTGGTTGCTACTAGGTTTACCTGGCTACGCATATGCTGCCGGTATGGAATCCATTTGGATTGCGATTGGTCTGTTAGTAGGCACTTGGTTAAACTGGTTAATCTGCGCAAAACGTTTACGTACTTACAGTATTAAAACCGATAATGCGCTTACCCTTCCAGATTTCTTAGCAAAACGCTTTAACGATAAATCATCGCTCGTTCAAACTATTTCAGCACTCTTTATCTTACTCTTCTTCCTTTTCTACACCAGCTCTGGTTTGGTTGCGGGTGGCAAGTTGTTTGAAACTGTATTCGGATTGGATTACACCTATGCTGTGATCATCGGCACTGTCTGTGTTGTTTCCTATACCTTGTTTGGCGGTTTCCTAGCGGTGGCTTGGACAGACTTGGTTCAAGGTCTGATGATGTGTGCCGCTCTTGTTATCGTACCTATCATTGCGCTTGACGGTGGCTTCTCACAACTGACTAGCACTTTAGAAATGAAGAATCCCGCCCTCTTGGATGCTTTCACCAATGCGAAAGGCGAAGCCTTGAGTGTCATTGGTATCATCTCATTGTTAGCTTGGGGCCTAGGTTACTTTGGTCAACCACACATTTTAGCGCGTTTCAAAGCAGCACGTTCTAACAAAGACATCACCACAGCTCGACGTATCGCTGTGTCTTGGACCTTGATTTCTATGGTCGGTGCTCTGTTGATTGGTTTTGTGGGTATTCCTTACGTTGATACTCACCTTGCAGGTCAATTAGATGATGCAGAAAAGATTTTCATGATTCTGGTGAACGCCATCTTCCACCCTGTCGTTGCGGGCATTCTATTGGCGGCAATTCTTGCCGCTATCATGAGTACAGCGGATTCTCAGTTGTTGGTTTCATCTTCTGCCCTGGCTGAAGATTTCTACAAGCAACTGTTCAACAAAAACGCAAGTCAACAACAAATCGTTATTGTGGGTCGTTTAGCGGTTGTGGTGATTTCCATTATTGCCTTGGTGTTAGCACTCAACCCAGAAAGTTCTGTACTTGGTCTAGTGTCTTACGCATGGGCTGGTTTCGGTGCGGCATTTGGTCCTGCTATCATTCTGAGCTTGTTCTGGCGCAACATGAATCGCAACGGCGCTCTAGCAGGCATTATAGTAGGTGGTGTGACGGTAGTGGTGTGGAAACAGCTATCAGGTGGTCTCTTTGATGTTTATGAAATCGTGCCTGGTTTCATTCTATCAACGATTGCTATTTTCACGGCTAGCATCCTATCTGGTGAGCCAGAAGAGTCTGTTACGCAATCATTCGATGATTACGAAAAAGCCTTGGATACAATGGATTAATCCCTAGAGGATTAGACTCAATTCCATAACGAAAGCTCATCATCATGATGGGCTTTTTTGCTACTCGCAAGAAACCTCATACCATCAACAAGCAAGCAATCATCAAACCACAGCATACACTTAAGTGATCGTTATCTATGCATGGAAGTGTGCTCTCGTCCCATTAGAACCGTACGACAAAACAAGTGAAGAAAACCACTTCTTTGCCTTGATTTTGAAAGGAAATAAGAAATAAAAAAAGGGGCTTATAAAAAGCCCCAAACACCATTTACTAACGAAATGTTAGTAGCCAGAGGAAAGGGTTAATCGTTGAACAGGCTACAGGCACCTTGTTCCGCACCGCTTACTAAAATACGTTGCGCACTGAATAGCTCGCGTCCCATACCTTGATGAGAGGCTGTTAAATCTTGTGTCGCCGCTTCACGCTGCTGCAGCTCTTCTTCAGAAACCAATAAAGATAAAGTACCTTCGTTAGCATCCAAGCGCACCATGTCACCATCTTGAATTTTGGCAATTAGGCCACCTGCAAGGGCTTCGGGTGTCAAATGAATGGCGGCAGGCACTTTACCCGACGCACCGGACATACGACCATCCGTCACCAAAGCAACCTTATAGCCTTGATCCTGCAAATTACCGAGGAAAGGCGTTAACTTATGAAGTTCAGGCATGCCCATAGCTTTTGGACCTTGGAAACGAATCACGGCAATACAATCGCGTTTCAATTCACCGCTGCCAATGGCATCCGCTAAATCGTGCTGACTATGAAAAACAGCCGCTGGCGCTTCAATCACACGGTTTTCTTCTTTAACCGCAGAAACCTTGATCACAGAACGACCTAGGTTACCTTTCAGTAAAGACAAACCGCCCTCTTTACTGAACGGGTTATCAATCGGACGAACCACATCCAGATCCAAGCTTTGCGTTGGACCATCACGCCATACCAATTTACCGTCCACCAAAAATGGCTCTTTGGTGTAATGCTCAAGGCCACGACCAGCGATCGTATTCACCTCTTTGTGCAGCAACTCCCCTTTAAGCAGTTGATTCACCAAGAAAGCCATACCACCTGCCGCTTGGAAATGGTTAATATCGGCCTGTCCATTTGGATAAATGCGCGTTAGCAAGGGCACGACTTTCGACAATTCCGCAAAGTCGTCCCAAGTAACAATGATACCCGCCGCACGAGCATAAGCGACGATATGCATAGTATGATTGGTCGAACCACCGGTCGCCAGCAAACCGACAATGGAGTTCACTATGCTGCGCTCATCAATCACTTCATAAAGTGGGCGATAGTCACGTCCTAAAGCGGTAATCTTGGTAGCAAGTTGCGCCGCATGCTCTGTTAACGCTTCGCGTAATGGGTCAGTTGGGTTAACAAAAGAGGAACCTGGTAGCTGCAAGCCCATTATTTCAACTAACAGCTGATTAGAGTTAGCGGTGCCGTAGAAAGTACAAGTACCAGCACTGTGGTATGAAGCAGCTTCTGCTTTTAATAACTCTTCACGGGTTGCATTACCTTGTGCATAACGCTGGCGCACAGCGGCTTTTTCCGCATTGGTAATACCTGATGGCATTGGGCCTGCAGGAATGAACAAAGAAGGGAGATGACCGAAACGCAATGCCGCAATCAGCAGTCCTGGAACGATTTTGTCACAGATACCAAGAAAGATGGCCGAATCAAACATATTATGTGACAAACCAATAGCTGCACCTTGAGCAATATTGTCGCGGCTAAATAAGCTCAGCTCCATACCATCTTGCCCTTGCGTAACCCCATCACACATAGCGGGCACACAACCTGCCACTTGCGCTACGGACCCCATGGCTTTGACCGCCGCACGGATCTTGTCGGGATACCCTTCGTATGGCTGGTGCGCTGACAACATATCATTGTAGGACGAGATAATACCGACATTTGCCGCTTCCATTAGAGTCAAAGCTTGCTTTTCTTGCGGCTGACAGGCAGCAAAACCGTGAGCCAAGTTACCACAGGACAACTTACCTCGGTGGGGCCCCTGTTCCTCGGCTTGTTTCATATCCTTAAGATATTGTTCTCGTAGTGTTTTACTACGCTGAATAATGTCGTTCGTTACCTTAGCAACAATCGAATTCATGACTCTCTCCGGCGTTATAATCTGTTTTCACGTCCCACAACGTGAATTTATTTTGTAATATTACTACATTTTTATTTTATTTCACCCCTAAAAATCCATAAAAACCCAATTCATTCGAGAAATTTTGTAATAAAGTTACATTTAGGGCTAGATATCCCTCTGAAATTCGTTAGAATCCACATCAATTTGTAACATATATCAGTATAGACTCTGATTCATATCAAGACTTGATTAAAAGATGATCATTTCTCAAGGAATTTGTTACAAATCCTTGCTAAAAAAAATACTTATGTAGTATTTTTACGTCAAAGAATAATTATTGAACGTCGCGTGTTCAAAAAACGAACATGGACATTTTTCACACTAGTTAGAGGTGAGTATGACTATTAAGGTAGCTATTAACGGATATGGACGCATTGGACGCAACACACTAAGAGCCCTTTACGAGTCAGGCAAACGTGACCAAATCCAAATTGTAGCCATCAACGATCTTGGTGATTCTAAAACCAATGCCCATTTAACAAAATACGACACGGTACACGGCCGTTTTGCTGAAGAAGTGACGTTTGATGCTGAAGCTTTGTACATCAACCAAGATAAGATTCGCACTTTCTCTGAGCGCAACCCAGCTGACTTACCTTGGGCTGAATTGGGTGTGGATGTGGTTTATGAATGTACTGGTTTCTTTACGACAAAAGAAAAAGCCAGCGCACACATTTCTGCAGGCGCGAAAAAAGTCATCATCTCAGCACCGGGTAAAGAAGTAGACGCCACCGTTGTTTTCGGCGTAAACCAAAATGTGCTAACAGCAGATATGACGGTTATTTCTAACGCTTCTTGTACCACTAACTGTTTAGCACCAGTGGCGAAGCCATTGAGTGACAAACTGGGCATTGAAAGCGGCTTGATGACCACCATTCACGCCTACACCAATGACCAACGTTTATCAGACGTTTACCACGAAGACTTGTACCGTGCTCGTGCTGCGGCGCAAAACATGATCCCAAGTAAAACAGGTGCCGCTGCAGCGGTTGGTTTGGTGGTTCCAGAACTAGTAGGCAAATTCGACGGTATGGCCGTTCGCGTTCCAACCATTAACGTCTCTCTAGTGGACCTTACTTTCTTAGCACCGCGCGAAACAACGAAAGAAGAAGTCAACCAAATTATTGAAGATGCGATCAAAGCGGACCCTGTGTTAGCGCAAGTATTGAGCGTTAACTATGACCCTCTAGTGTCTTCTGACTTCAACCACAACACTTATACATCTAACTTTGATGCGACCCAAACTCGCGTACAAGGAAAGTTGGTTAAGATCATGGCTTGGTATGATAACGAGTGGGGCTTCTCTAACCGTATGCTCGACAATACCATTGCATTAATGAATGCAAAATAATCAAAATACACGAAGGCTGCTGACGCAGCCTTCGTCGTCTCTTATACTTCACTTCAAGCTTTCTAATCTTTGGTAAATAAACATGACACGTAGAACTAAAATTGTTGCCACTTTAGGCCCTGCTTCCAGCTCACCTGAAATGATTGAAAAATTGATTTTGGCAGGCGCTAACGTCTTCCGTCTTAATTTTTCTCATGGTCAACCGGAAGACCACATTAACCGTGCAGAAGTCGTGCGTGCCATGGCGAAGAAAAATAATCGCCATGTGGCGATTCTTGGTGACCTACAGGGACCAAAAATTCGTATCGCCCGTTTCAAAAACACCAAAGTTCAGTTAGAGGAAGGTGCTACCTTCATCCTAGACGTAGGTTTTGATAAAAATGCTGGCGATGAAACTCGTGTTGGTATCGATTACCCCCAGCTTGCAGAAGACTCTAGCCCAGGCAACATTCTATTATTAGATGATGGTCGTGTGGTCTTGGAAGTGTTAGAAGTAAAAGGTACAGAAGTGATTACCAAAGTCATTGTTGGCGGTCCATTGTCCAACAACAAGGGCATTAACCGTCAAGGCGGTGGCTTATCCGCAGCCGCTTTGACCGACAAAGACAAAGAAGACATCAAAACCGCTGCTGCGCTGAAAGCGGATTACCTTGCCGTTTCCTTCCCACGCAGCGCAGATGATCTTCACCTAGCACGTGACTTGGCTTTAGCCGCTGGATTGAAAGCTGGTATCGTATCAAAGGTTGAACGCGCTGAAGCCGTTGCTGACAACGAAACGCTAGATAACATCATTCTTGCTTCTGACGCCGTCATGGTGGCCCGTGGCGATCTAGGCGTTGAAATTGGCGATGCGGAACTGATTGGCGTACAAAAACACATGATCAAGCGTTGTCGTCAGCTAAATCGCCCTGTCATCACCGCCACACAAATGATGGAAACCATGATCACTAGCGCTATGCCAACCCGTGCCGAAGTGTTCGACGTAGCGAACGCCGTACTGGACGGTACGGACGCCGTTATGCTGTCAGCAGAAACGGCTGCAGGCGACTACCCAGAAGAAGTGATCCAAACCATGAACCGTGTTTGCTTGGGTGCCGAGAAGCAACCAGCTATTAACCGTTCTAAGCACCGTATTGATGTGACTTTTAACAGCATTGATGAAACCATTGCCATGTCGGCTATGTACGCTGCAAACCACTTAAAAGGGGTAAAAGCCATCATCAGCTTAACAGAGTCTGGCACCACGCCATTATTGATGTCTCGCATCAGCTCTGGTTTACCTATCTTTGCCTTGTCGCCAAACCAAGAAACATTGAACAAAGCGGCTCTGTACCGTGGTGTAACGCCAGTGGCTTTCTCTTCTCAAGAATACAATGTGGACAACATCATTTCCGGCTTGGTTGATCATGTTAAACAACTTGGCTACATCAAAGATGGCGATCTGGTTATTGTAACCAAGGGCGATCACTTGGTGAGCTATGGTACGACAAATTCTATGAAGATAGTTAAAGTGGGCGATATCGCCTAATTCGAGGATTGTAGATTGCACACAAAAATGGTCACTATGGCCGCCCAAAAGCGCATTGCTTTGGTGGCCCATGACAATATGAAAAGCGAGCTCATTAAATGGGCTCGCCTTCACAAAGACAAACTCATTGCGCACAAACTCCATGCCACCGGCACCACTGGCAATCTGCTACAAAAAGAGTTAGGCGTTAATATCGATGCTCTCATAAGCGGCCCACTGGGTGGTGACCAACAACTCGGTGGCATGATCGCAGAAGGCAAAATTGATGTACTGATCTTTTTTTGGGACCCATTTGAACCAATGCCTCACGACCCAGACATCAAAGCCTTATTGCGTGTTGCTGCGGTATGGAACATTCCCATTGCTTGTAGTGTCGCCTCAGCAAACTTCTTGGTGTCTTCGCCACTCTTCAATAATGAATTTGAACGTCAGATACCCGATTACGAAAGATACTTAAAAGAGCGACTGTAAAGCCTCTCTTTTAAGTATGTTGTGACACTTCCCCACCCACAACAAAAGCCGACTAAGACTCGCTGTTTGACACAAAATCAGCTATATTAGCGTCCTAAATTCGCAGCGTTTTTCTGTGTAGGCTACAAAAAACGTAAAAACTGCGTTAAACCCCATTACCAACGTTATTTGTTACCCCTCAACACCACGTTGGCAGACCAACAGGAGAGATGTTTTGCAAGCTGAAGTCGCATTAATCATGGGATCAAAAAGTGATTGGGCCACAATGGAAGGCGCTACTGAAATCATGGATGCCCTGGGCGTGTCATACCACGTAGAAGTGGTTTCTGCGCATCGTACACCAGTCAAACTTGCAGAATTTTCTGAAAGTGCCGCCGATCAAGGCTTTAAAGTCATCATAGGTGGCGCTGGCGGCGCGGCGCATTTACCCGGCATGGTGGCAGCACACACACATTTGCCAGTACTGGGGGTGCCTGTTCAAAGTAAAGCGCTGAACGGTATGGACAGCTTACTTTCCATTGCCCAAATGCCAAAAGGGGTTGCCGTTGGCACACTGGCGATTGGCACAGCAGGAGCATTCAACGCTGGACTATTGGCTTGCCAAATTCTCGCCACTTCTAACCCTGAATTGGCTGAGCGCATTAAAGCTTTCCGTCAGCAACAGACCGCTACCGTATTGGCTAACCCTGACCCAAGAGAGGTATAAGCCATGTCTGTATTATGGGTATTGGGTGCAGGTCAATTGGGCGCCATGTTAAAACACGCGGGCACACCACTTGGTTTGGACATTCGCCCTGTTGATATTGAAAGCCACGACACCTTGCCTTTGCAAGCGGAAGATATCGTCACCGCAGAGCGTGAAGATTGGCCAGAAACCGTGGCGACCAAACAACTGGCCTCTCATGCAAATTTCGTTAATCTAGCGACCTTTCCTCAGTTGGCTGACCGTCTAACGCAAAAGCAATGGATTGATAAGCTGGAATTAGCCACGTCACCTTGGTTTGCAGTAGAAGATGACAGCACAGCCAATTATGCCTACCAAACCCTTGGCGAGCGTGTGCTCATGAAACGCCGTCGTGGTGGCTACGATGGCAAAGGGCAATATTGGTTGAAGCAAGCTGAAGACACACAAATCCCAGACGATTGGAAAGGCCAGGCTATTGCCGAACAAGCCATTAATTTTGATGAAGAAGTGTCTCTCGTAGGCGTGCGTGGTGCCAATGGTGAAACACACTTTTACCCACTGACGTTAAACCTGCACATCAATGGCATTCTTTATGCGTCCATTTCTCCCCTTGCACGTCTCGCACCCTTGCAAAATAAAGCCGAAGCCATGCTAGGCAAACTGATGGAGGCACTGGACTACGTGGGTGTAATGGCAATGGAATGCTTTCGTGTTGGCGAGGAACTGCTTATCAATGAATTGGCCCCGCGTGTTCATAATAGCGGACACTGGACACAAGCAGGAGCCAGTGTCAGCCAATTTGAAAATCACGTTCGAGCGGTCTCAGGCTTGCCTTTGGCCCCAGCTGAAATCAAGGGCCAAAGCATGATGGTCAATTTGATTGGCGTGCCTGTAGACTATGATTGGCTCAACATTAAAGGGCTAGAACTCTACTGGTATCAAAAAGAAGTCCGACCTGGTAGAAAAGTCGGTCACCTAAATTTCAGCAGCAACCAACTTGATGTTCTCAATAGCGCATTAAAAGCCTTGTCTTTACCTGAGCCTTATCCTCAAGCCCTGACTTGGCTTGCAGACAACCTGCCCAATGATCTTTAAAACACCAGACCGTTAACATTTAGAACGAACTCAAAAATAATATTTCACTGTCCAAATGCCGCTGGTTTCAGCGGCATTTTCTCCCCCTCACTTACAAAAATACACATTAAACCTGAAATTATGCAAAAAAGAGTCTAGAATTTAGCAAATAAAGTAAAATACGACTTGTTTAGTTTTAAAAACTCCTTATTCTATAAGCATAAACTTCGTGTGATTTTCTGCCCCAAAATTATGCATAGAAAATGCGGCCAAATGATACAAATACGGCACTCTAGGATACTGATAAGGAATCTGGAATGAATCAAATAGAACTGGATAGTTACGACTGGCGACTGCTACGAGCCTTACAACAAAATGCGCGCTTAACCAATGTTGCCTTATCGGAACAAGTTAATCTATCGCCTTCACAATGTTCTAGACGTCTGCAAAGACTGGAGCAGAGCAACCTGATTGAAGCCTATTTCACACAACTTAACGCCAATGAACTGGGCTTTCAAGTGACGGCATTTGTCAGCGTCACCCTGGAAAAAGGCAGTCAACTGAGCGATTACCAATTCAAGCAAGCGATCAATGATCTGCCAAAAGTGCTGGAGTGCTATTCCGTGAGTGGTGAAGCCGACTATTGGTTACGCGTCATTAGCGAAGACCTACCGTCTTTGTCTATTTTTTTAAACGAAACCATTGCCGCTTTGGAATGCGTAAAACATCTTACCTCCACCTTAGTGTTAAACCGAGTCAAAAACGCACCCGCCATTCCGCTGCCTAACTGACCCATTGGCTGAGTGTATGCAGCTTGCCAACACTCAGCCTTGACCACGCTTCCTCATCAAGCCTCAGGTAAACGCATTACCACCACAACCCCCAGCAAGGCCAACAAAGAATAAACAAGTACCAAAGTAGACAAAGAGACAACCCCAGTCAGCAGGCCAAATACACTCATTAACAACAACATCACACCAATCACCGTATTACTGACTGCCACGTATTGCGTTCTGTCGTTACCTTCGGCCAAATCCACCAGATAGGTTTTTCGCCCTATACGCACGCCCTGATGCGCCACACACAACACAAAATACAAAAGCGGCATCAACCAAATGCTTTGCACCCAAACGGCATAAAAGCTTGTCAATACAAAGAGCAATAAGCCAACGCCAACCCCTAACAAAGTGGCCATCATCATCACCTGACGGCTCGAATAGTCCGAAAAACGCCCCCAAAAAGGGGAAGAGATGAGAGAGGCAAAACCGCTTGCCGCCATAAACGCCCCTAATACCCAAAGCCCATTGCCCAGGTTTTGTTGTGCAATCAATACATAATAAGGCGCACTCAATGCCGTACAGAGCAACAAAGAACGAGCAATCACAAAACGACGAAAGTCAGCATGAGTTCGTAACAATGACAAACCGCTGAATAAATCGACAAGGCGCACCTTTGTCTTATCAACCGGACTACTTGGCTCCTTAAGCTGAGCATAAATCAAAGCGGCAACACACCACACCAAAGCGCCAACCATCAAACAAACTGCATAGAGTATGGTGCTGCCCTGCAAATCAAAGAAGCCGCTAAACACCATCACCAGAGCAACCCCCAAAGTAATCAAACCCGCTGCACTGGACGCCCACCCAGAGACCCGACCACGATGCCCTTTGGAAATCGTCTTACCCAGCACATCCTTTGACGTAATCGAATTTAACCCTCGCGCAAGACTGAACAACACCATCAATCCAATCACACACCAACCCGCCAATGCCCCTTCTAGCAGCAAAGCAACCACACCAATAAAGAGCACACACAAGGATTGCATAATACTGCCACACACCCACAACCACTTGCGCAGCGCTACTCGCTGTATGTAGCTGGCCATCAATAATTGCGGTAACAATGAACCAGACTCCCGAATGGGCACCAACCAACCCAGCAAATACACAGGCACACCCGCACTTTGCAAAATCCACGGCAAAGTCACCTTAGGGTTAATTAACGCATCACCAAGATTGATCAATAACTGTGACCAAACCAGTTTTTTGACACTGTCTGACTCATTTTGCATCGACTCATCATGTTGCTTCGATCTAGGCAAATCTTCCCGCTCTGCACTCACTTGCGACATCCACAAACCCAATATTCCACCTACATCTCAATAGCATAGCATGCCCACACACCCACCTGTTTAAAACAACAAAAGAGCTTGAATCACTCCTCCTAAGTCAAGATAGAATTTGGCAGAAAAGAACCCTATCAAGCTATCCTCTCTGATACAGAAAAACCAAGCTACACCCGATAGACAACAACGAACAAACCGAACCTAACAACTTTTGTTGTATTTTTCTTCTAAGCCGCGTGTGCGGCGGCTAACTTGTAACTCGGCTAACGCTATGTTGCTGATAATTTCTAAGCCGCGTGTGCGGCGGCTAACCTACCCAACGAGAATTTGGCCGGATCACAAGCTTTCTAAGCCGCGTGTGCGGCGGCTAACAATTTCTATATGGCGTCCTTACGTCTGCTCAATTTCTAAGCCGCGTGTGCGGCGGCTAACACTCGAAAGTGCTATTAATTCTGCACGTCAATTTTCTAAGCCGCGTGTGCGGCGGCTAACCTGGCCAAGGCGCTGGATGACATCAAAGATCATTTCTAAGCCGCGTGTGCGGCGGCTAACGCCGTTGGGCTTCTTGATCGATGTTCTAGAGTTTTCTAAGCCGCGTGTGCGGCGGCTAACCTGGCCAAGGCGCTGGATGACATCAAAGATCATTTCTAAGCCGCGTGTGCGGCGGCTAACTGTTTGGTTCGTCTAGTCGTTCCGAAGCGTTATTTCTAAGCCGCGTGTGCGGCGGCTAACAGTTTTGTACGTCCCCACAATCTAGTGCGTGTTTTCTAAGCCGCGTGTGCGGCGGCTAACCTTTCACCCCGCCTCCTTAAATTTTTAAATATTTTCTAAGCCGCGTGTGCGGCGGCTAACACGATGCTGATTTTCAAATCACATTGCTGCTATTTCTAAGCCGCGTGTGCGGCGGCTAACGCTATTGTGACAGACGTAAACGGCATCTCTGCTTTCTAAGCCGCGTGTGCGGCGGCTAACAAAATTTAACTCAACGAATTGCAGAGTTAGAATTTCTAAGCCGCGTGTGCGGCGGCTAACGCTCTGTTAGGTTTAGGGTATCTTTTTTCCAATTTCTAAGCCGCGTGTGCGGCGGCTAACTCGGGTAAGCAGAAAACAGGCTCATCTACTACTTTCTAAGCCGCGTGTGCGGCGGCTAACAGAGAGTCACTGTTCAGAAGTTGCGGAGGTTTTTTCTAAGCCGCGTGTGCGGCGGCTAACTCTGAGGGTGTAGACACTGCCCAAACCCTAAATTTCTAAGCCGCGTGTGCGGCGGCTAACAAACGACCACCAGCAAGGAAATGCCCTGATTTTTCTAAGCCGCGTGTGCGGCGGCTAACACAATCCGTGACCACTGTGGTGACCGGAAAGGTTTCTAAGCCGCGTGTGCGGCGGCTAACAACAAGCCGCAAATAACAAGGCGTTTTTGGAATTTCTAAGCCGCGTGTGCGGCGGCTAACCAGTACAACCCAAGTAACCCACCTATGTCTCATTTCTAAGCCGCGTGTGCGGCGGCTAACAACGCAGTCACTCCCGCTGCCGTGTTCATAAATTTCTAAGCCGCGTGTGCGGCGGCTAACATAAAACCCCATCTGGGCAAAAAAATCACTTGTTTCTAAGCCGCGTGTGCGGCGGCTAACGCATCTACGTTAAAACCGGCTTGCTGAATTAATTTCTAAGCCGCGTGTGCGGCGGCTAACTGTCATAGATAAAACCATTGACACCTTGGTCATTTCTAAGCCGCGTGTGCGGCGGCTAACACTATATCGAAATAACAAACATGAACTGGTAATTTCTAAGCCGCGTGTGCGGCGGCTAACCTGATGCGCGTATCGATGCGGCGATTGCTGCTTTTCTAAGCCGCGTGTGCGGCGGCTAACCTGGTACGTTTGTTCTATTATTGATTCATGTATTTCTAAGCCGCGTGTGCGGCGGCTAACAAAAGTATTACTTAATCCTGGAATTGCGACAATTTCTAAGCCGCGTGTGCGGCGGCTAACTAGACTTTAATGGATTAAACTCATTTTTTTTATTTCTAAGCCGCGTGTGCGGCGGCTAACATCATGACCACGCACGATGAAGTAGTGGCGGATTTCTAAGCCGCGTGTGCGGCGGCTAACACATGGCCGCGCTATTTACTAAGCATTTTGGATTTCTAAGCCGCGTGTGCGGCGGCTAACGCTTTTCAATGGACTGGATTTTGACCGGACACTTTCTAAGCCGCGTGTGCGGCGGCTAACATCAACAGAACCTTTCAACTTTTGTACACGACTTTCTAAGCCGCGTGTGCGGCGGCTAACTAGGGCCGTATGCTTTAATGATAATGTCTGTATTTCTAAGCCGCGTGTGCGGCGGCTAACCATTGGGCCTACCAAACCACCCGCACCAAAGCTTTCTAAGCCGCGTGTGCGGCGGCTAACGATTTTTCTCATTCCAACTTACAAGTCGAGTTTTTCTAAGCCGCGTGTGCGGCGGCTAACCGAGAACGTGAACAAATGATTAAGGCCTTGGATTTCTAAGCCGCGTGTGCGGCGGCTAACCATCAATCGCTTCTAAATTTTCAACTTCAATCTTTCTAAGCCGCGTGTGCGGCGGCTAACTATATGGTCGCTCGCCCTTACAGCATCCCCAATTTCTAAGCCGCGTGTGCGGCGGCTAACATGGGCTTTTTAAACGCTCAAAACGAAGCAGTTTTCTAAGCCGCGTGTGCGGCGGCTAACGACGGTTACAGCATACAAGCACCAAACGGCATTTTCTAAGCCGCGTGTGCGGCGGCTAACGTAACGTCATATCCAACGCAGATACGGCAAGCTTTCTAAGCCGCGTGTGCGGCGGCTAACAATAGTTTATCAGCAAAAAAACGAGTCACACTATAGAGTTAGGTAAAAATAGTCTGTTTTACCAAAGTATTTTCTCTATATTGCAACTCGTTGTTTTAAAATTACTTTTTTAAAGAACGAAATTTATTGGTTAAAACTTAGGTAAAGCAATGTCTTTATTTAACCCATAAGTACTAAACACAAAGTCTGCCTCAATGGGTTGCTGTAAGGTTTTACGTTTAATCACCAAACGAAACTCTCGATCTTTCTCTAAGCTTTTCATTTGAATAAAAGGCAATTGCTTCATGTCTTCATTCAATTTGTAACCTTTGAAATGAGCAGCTGCTTCCTCATAAGTTTTGCCCAAGCCTGTCATTCGGCGACGAATTAAGTAATCGACGTTTCCCGGCTTGCGCAATCGGCTGAAGGATTCATAACCCAGCACTTTGCTTTGATCTACCGCTGAGATGGATTTGATGTGCAAGTAGTCCTCTAGGCGACTCATCCATTTTTGGATATTGAGGCGTTCAAGGTCTGCTTGGTTCATCGCAAAGAGTCTGAGCTTGTTGCCCACATTCGCTGCGTTCGTGTCTTTCGCTTCACGATAATTTGGAAAACTTACTGCAACAGGCGCGTGTTTGTTTGCATCTTGTATTTCTACTAATGCCAGATGCAACTGCATCATGACTTTCGACCATAGAAAGTGCATGCCAATATCGTCGCTCGGCAAAAGGGTTATGTCTTGGTAATAGTTCATAGACTGTCCTTGTGTTTATTTGTCGCTTTCACCAAATACGCCACCACGAACTAGGGTTGCCATAACATAGTGTTCGTCTTCTTCTCGTGTCAGCTCTTCTCCACGAGCCCAAGCATCGAAGAAACTGTAAAAGTCTTGTTTGTCTTTAGGCGTACGGAAAGCTTTGCCTAGGTTGGTTACTGCACCATAAGGCTCAATGGCGATAGGGCCAACGGAGAGTTCAGGGTCTTGGAAGTCTGTATACCATGTGTCTATAGTGCGAAGGGCGTTACCAATTTTTTGAGAGTGCATTGCAGCAACACCATCTACATCATAAAGAATCTTACTTTTTTCGCCTTTGCCTTTATCAAGCACCAATTCTTCGCTTGGATACACTTCTTGGGCACGGCCCATTTGCACAAAGCAGTTAATGTCGAGTAGTAGAAAGTCGTCTTCGCTGGCTAGGGCTTGAGCAATCAGTGCTGCAAGTGCTTCGGTCTTTTCCGATGCTGAATCAAAGTGGCGAGTGCTAAATCCACTTGCATCAAAGGTAAATTCCGTTTGCGTTTCGCCGTTTCGAGCCAACACATTGACTTCAATTTGTTCTGCGCCGACGCGGTTACGCCATAAAAAACGGCCATTGGCGATGTTTATCGCATAACGACGCGCCAGTTCTTTAAAGCCATGTTTCTCAATATAGGCTTTCGCAGCAGTTTCGTAGCTTTGTTTGAAATTGGCGTTGTTACAGGCAGACGGTTTGAAAATACCACCAAGGACTTTTACGGTAAATTGTAGATTAAGTGTGTCTTGGTCAGTGCCTAGAGAGCAGGCATCGACACGTTGAAGATTGGCTTTTTCCACTTCCGCATTTAATTTAGCAGGGTCATTTTTTACCGCCGCTTTGAGTCGGTTTGAAATGGTGCCTCGTACGGATTTTTCTTGTAGTTTTAGTGCGGTTACTTGGTTAGCATCCTTTCTTGTTGCCCAGCTTGTTCCATATAAATAACCATCACTTGGGACGAGTTTTTTTTCAAATGCCAATACGGATGCAATGGTGTTGTCTTGTTTAGCCATGTTAAATATTCCTTTTTCTAATGTTCAATGTGTTCGTGTTTAAGGTTTACAACTTTTTAAAACTCTGAGTATTCTTCGTCTTCCATGAAGGAAGATAAGAGGTGTTCGTGTGACGATTGAGTGCAGAGATACAAATCTCCGTCTACGCGATAACGCCACAATATTTCTTCAATTCTGTTTATACGATGGGGCATTTTAAACTCCCCTAAGGTCACTACACTTTCAGCAAAACGATGAGGTGTATCAGGGTCTCTCTGGTTCTTAGCTTCACCCAATTCACTAATACCTTGAAAACCTGTTGCTATTGGCACGAGCCAGCCTAATGATTTGCCATCTCTAGTTTTACGGTGAGTCTTCCACTCTACTTTTTCCCTAGGTTCACCTTCTTCGGTTTCTTCTTGTGTCACCAAACAAGTGTGGTGTATGGCTAGGTGATCAATCAGAGCTTCAAGCGCGTCTGCGCCTTCATCCATAGCCTGTGCAATCAGTTCTCGACGTTCAATCAATGCATAACCTGGCATAAGAGCACGTTTAAAACGTCGCATGTCTTCATCCTTACTTTCATCACACACCATGCAAAATGGCGCTTTAAAGGATTGAATGTCGCCACCCGCCAGCTTCATTTGTGCATTAAGTATTTGAGAGCAAGTTGAAACAAGTCTGTCGTGGTCATCTGATTGCAACTCTGGACACTCGAGAACGAGAGAAACGTCTAAATGACAACGTGCTTCTTCTATGAAAGAAGAACGTTCGCCTGATTTGTCCAGTGGATTTCCTGTCCCCACTATCGACGATACAAAGTCGTTACGCCCTTTGTAGGTTTGCAAATTAAGCTCATGACTCACGACACCAATACCATCGAAGCGGATTGGAATGTCTTGTTGATTGAGTTTTCGTTGCAGCGCATGAACGGCACCCAGCCAAGCCGTCATCGCAGGAAAACCTATGGTGTAAGGACTCGATAATGCATTCGCGTTATGAACTTTGATATGAGGAAGAATAAGCAAAGCTTTGGTCATACTCATCGTAGCATCTCCTTATTTTGCTCGACTATGCTGAACATACGTTGCCACTCAGCTTCTCCGAGCTTCTCGGCTTTTTTGCCAAGCACTTTTTCATAGCCATGAAAAATAAACTGCGTGATGGAAGCGAGAATATCGTCTAACCAATCGTTCTCTATGTTTCTTCCCTCTGCTTTTTCATGACATAACCATATGGTTTGAGATGATTTAAGCTGACTACTGGAGGCTATATATTGCTCGCTTGCCACCGCGCGTACTTGCCACATTATCTCGATGATATAGTCCACAATTTCTTGGTACATCTCGTCCCTATCCGCTCGAATCTGCATATTGTTACCATCGTTTTGATACAACTTGTGTAAGCGAAGAAAAATATCGCGACAAGCAAAGTGACGAATAGATTGAGAAAAGAAGTCCGCTTTAGGGAAGTGGGTATCCCGTTTATGAATTGCTGGAGGGGCGCTTATAAACAAGTGCGCTTTTCCACCATTTTGATTGTTTAGGACGCTGATATTCTGTGGTTTTGTTCCACCGTAGCCAATTGTCGTGAGGTCGTAGATTTCTCTAAAACTCGCGTGCTGTTGGTTATTTTTACGCTTATCTCTGGCCTCTTTTACCGCGTCACCAAAACGCATGCTATCAAGGCGTTTTCTCATATCGAAAACAATGCCAGAGGGCGTAAGAATAGAAAGCTGATGGTATCCCGGCTCTTGAGCAGTCGAAACGGGGAAATACACTTGTTTTATTTTTGAGCTGGTAACAACATTTTCATCCGTGGCTGTCATGGCAAGAAAACCTTGTTTAAGTTGTTCACAGGCTTCTTCAGCGGCGTTAGGTATCTTAAGCAGAGACTTTGATAACTCTGAGTCTTGCTCAATATGCTGTATTAAGCTCTGGCCATCTTCCATTTTAAGGGTAAGAAATTTATAAACATCAAGGGCTGCGGCATTACCTAATGCATCCGCTTCAACATCAATGTTGCCTGTTCGCAAGAAACCGTCTTCCCCACGATTTGAATGAGCAATAATTGCACTCGCATAACCATTTTTATTTTTACGCGCACTTGGATGGCTAAAGGTGCAAGGGTGCGTTGAAATGGACATCTGCCCTGCACGCTTAGCAGCATTAGGTAGCCAGTTTTTTAACGCAAAGACTTGTTCACATTCTTGCTCGGCTTCCTTAATCTCTACCTCACTCATCGAGGCTTTTAGGTTCTTTTTTAACCATGCGGCTTTTCTTTCTTCAAAGAAAGCGTTTATATTTTTATCCATTATCGTCCTTTCCTTTCCAGATACCAAACCACTTTAAAAGCTGAGCAATCAGAGTCACTACACTGCTCTTCCAATCAGCTTCTTTCTTCTTTTCATCCAATACACTGATTTCTTGAGTGCGTGTGATCGTCACCGTTTCTGTCTTAACTAATCGTTTAGTCATACCTTGCTTACCTTAATAACTGGCCAGTTATTAAACAGCATAAAACAAGACACTAAACCAATCAACCATACAATAGATTAATAAATTGATATATCAACTCTAAGTATATAAACTAGAAACTCAGCTGAAGAAGCTGCTTAGAAAATACAGTAGATCAATAACTCTACTTACACCTATACACTGCCGTACACGCAGCTTATATAAGGCCAGCTATGCTGGCCTTATATACTTTCACTAGTCCCAACTGGTCACTGTATAAAAATTCTTGCTTATCACTAAAATTGAATCGCACTTCTCCATATCGCAATGAAGTAATGTAAGGCGTTATGCCTTTTTCTTTTGCCAAGATTTCACAACTTTCTTTAAAGTCTCTGTCCAACCATAAGCGTTGTTTTGCGACTTCGCTCAAAACGTCTTTTCGTATATTTAGCGCACTTTCTCGATTGATAGGATGGCCTTCGTCATCTTTTTCACAAAAATAGAGCGATTGCTTATATTCATCATAGACGCGATACACTTTTAACGTGCTGTCATCGCCACGAAATGGGGTTAGCACTTGAGGTAAAGCTGTTAAGAACCATGTTTGAGTCAGCCAACCATTTAATGTGTTCGGTTGCTTGGCTTTATAGTTTGCCAGCCATTGCCAGTTCATAATGTGTTCAAGATCCGCCAACGATTCTGCTACAACCGTTTTACGAATGGTGTCTGCTTGCATATGCTCTGGCTGCTGAATTCGAGGCACGGCATCTAAGCGCTTTTTCGTTTCCTCTATATCTATCAATTGCCCTACATTTTTTGTCCTTAATCTTACGGCACCTTCAAAGCCAGGCTTTTGAAACACCGCTTGATTGTCGTTCTCAACGTTCTGAATACCTTTTATGTTGTATTGCATAATGCCAATATTGGGACTTTCCACTCCCCCCTCTCTATGTCGTTTGACTCGTCCTGCCAACTGAATAAGGGAGCGATACGAAGACGGCTCGATGACCGCCCAATCAAAGTCATGATCGCGACCTACTTCTTCAACGGGGGTTGCCACTAGGATGAACAACACGTTTTTAACTTCTGGCTGGTTGTGCTTGATTTGAGCAAGGTGAGAGCGAATCACAGGGTTAGAAAAAACCATAGGCGCTTCACCCTCTTTCTCTTTGCGCTTTAGCACTTCATCGAGATGTTTTTCCTGTTCGGAGCGCAGCAGCATAAGTTGCTGACTGTGATAAGCCATGACTCGAACTTGAATATCTGGTGTATAGTCTCGCTCTAGTAAATATTTCGCCAACTGAACGCATGGCGTTATATTCGCGATCCGAATGACGCCAAAGGAGACATTCAGCTCGGTTTGCTCCTCTTTTACATGATGAGAGTTATGCAGTTGCCACGCTTGGTCAAACACTGAACGGAAATAAGCGATTTGTTTGCTTTCGCTTACATCAGTATTAGTGGTTCGCGTATGTTGATCGTTTGGGTCTTGCGGAAAAATAGACTGACATTCCACCAGCTCTGCTTTTCTTTTAGCTGGTTGTGTTTTCAGCTGTGCAACACGTTTATCTATGAAATTTTTGTGCTCTATTCGATAATTCGGTATCGCAATTTTTATGTCGCTGTTTGCGACGTTCGTAACTTGAGTCGAAAACTCATCTATCCAAGCACACCCTATCATTGGCTGAGCATCGCGGGTTTGGCAAAACAGATTCCAACCTTCTCGATACGCATTGAAGTAGCCCTCGGCCATGTAAGGTGGAATGGTCGCAGACGAAATCATCACTTTTCTACCTAACATCCCCGCTAGATGAATAAGCCGACCAATGGCAATCAAGTCGTTATCGGTAAAATCATCTATTTCATCGATCACTAAATCAGACGACATTAACCGCAAGGTAGGCAAGATGTAGCGCCCACCACGTTTGGTTTCGGTCGCCCCCATAATATGATCGATTGTGCAGGCTAAAACAGGAGAGTAGAGAAAGCCTTTGTCTTTGTTCGAGGTTAAAACGGTTTTAAAAAAGTCATCAGGAATCGCACACTCATAGTCTACCTCGCTGTCTAATAATGGTTCTTGAGATTCAGAGCCACTCGTTTCATGCTCATTTTGCTCGACCGCTTTATTGTTTCGTTCCTCTAACTCCAGCACCGCGCGCGAGCCGATCTGTACAGCAAGCTCACTTGAATCTAGCCCTACACGCTCTTGGTACTCTCTTCCTGTTTGTAGTGTTAATGAACGCAAACCAAGAGCGAGAATAAATCTCAGACTTTTCTGATCTGATGACAATGCCCTCATCACTTTGGCATTGGCAAAGGTTTTACCACAGCCTGTGCTGGCCATGTTGACCGCAAAGAAACCACACGCAGTATTGGTTTGTTTATTTTTCGATTGCCATGCCTGAATTTTTGTAACGGCTTTGTCTTGCCACTGGAAGGCTTTCGGACTGGGCTTACGAAGACTCTGGACATTTTCCGCAAGTGGCGGCTCTTTCTCAAAGGAAGGCAATAAATGCGCAATTTGCGTTGCGTGATGCGCCACACCAACAAGGTGTTCATCCAATTTTTGTTTATAGTCATTAGATTTGCGATCAGTATTAGCATAAAGACCAATGTCACTTTTCCAGTTTTGCGCTGCATCTTGCGAAGAATAGTAATGATCACCCAACATCAAACATAATCGGGCATGGTTTAGCACTAAGCGATAACTGCCGTTTTCGATACATGACTTGGCTTGCTCTTGATGCTGAATTAACTGTTTAGACCAACGTTTTACTTTAGTGAGCCATTCATTTGAATCACTTAATACGCTGTTAGAAAATCGAAAACAATCGCGAACTCTCTGTTGATATTCCTTTTCATCGTAGCGATTTTCATAACCCCATTCTTGTTGAATTCGATTGAGTGTAGCGGTGAGTGTTTCAGCCTTATCATTTTTAAAAGAGTTTATATCAAGAGGTAAAGGCAATCTGTGATGAGACACCACCAACCATGCAATCAACTGTGCTATGGGTGGTAGATCACCCAATGGAGATTTTATCGCGATAAGCTGAGATTTCAGTGTTTTTTCATCAAGATTTCCTTGGCTCAATTTTTCTAGCCAAGGTTCCGAACAGTGATTTGAAAGACATTTCGTCGCTTTTGCTTCCTCAGACGACTTTACTAGGGAATGGAGCAATAAAACGGATATCCATTCATGACGAATCGGATCGCCTTTGTACTTATTCTTACTTAACGGATTGAGCTTTTCTTGAAAAAGCAGAGTGGATTTTCCCCAATCGTGCAGCAGCGCAGCTATCGCGGTAAGACTTTTAATAAGTGGTAAATAATGCCAATCGTTTTCAATCTCACTTTTTAATAAATTACGTCTTGTGGTATTTACAGGCACAACACCTTCTTCATTAAATTTCCGTCGATTCCCCACCACCCAAAGCAATTGGCTTCTCGATCTTGAGCGTATCCAATGACAACTGACAGCGGTGTTTTTGCTGGCCGTTTGGCGCAGCATTTTCTTAACGGTTATTAATCCGTCTTCGGTAATGAGGGTTTGCCATGTGTTGTCGCCGATGCGGTTGGCAAAGGCATCCAATACGCGGCGCGTTTTCTTAAGAGCACGCTTTTCGCACTGGCTAACAAAGGTGACCATCATAGGCTTTGTTCCTCAATTTGCGTTGAGGTGTAATCCTGAAGTGCAATGCCTTTTACGGTATCGAACATAAAGTCCATGGTTTTGTGGTCAGTAAATTTTTGCAAAATTTGTTGGCGAAACTCTTGTTCGGTGGCATTTTCAGCGGCACAGACAAACGCCCAAGGTAAAACAATCGCGTCTTTGATTAAGTCTGCAACATCAAAGACCAATGCTCCTCTTCGGGTTTTGCCATGCATCACTGCAAAACCGTGAGGAATGCCAAGCACCCACAAGCAACTGGCGGCTAAACCATAGGCTAAATAATTGCCATGATTCAAAAAGTCATTGGCTTTGTCACTGGACTGGTGCTGGCGAGTAAAACCTTCGACATTCATGGTGTTGGCTGCGTATTTATAAAGCACCTTGGTCAATTGGGCTTCGGTGAGTAGCAAGTCGGATTGTTTCTTCGCTTCCTCGGTTCTTTTATGAAAGGTTTCAAACGCGGTGGTTAGCAGCAAATCTTGTGTAGTAAAGCCTTCACTTTTTAGGTCTTTGTCTTTTTGCCAAACCTTCTCAAGGTACTCAATGCGCGCATTCTGAAAGGTTTTGGCAGCAGCAAGGCGTTTTTCATCTTCGAACCAGAATTGCAACCAGCCATGTAGGTATTCCGTTGGCCGATATTCGCTTTGCGGCGTCAGCCATTCGACTTCGCTTGCCATGTGCAGTGGTGTGCCACCACCGCCACAAAAGCCCACCAGCACACCTGCTTGAGAAAGCATTCGCATAGCTGCTTGGGTAATGGAAGTACCTGTTCCAAGTAATAGCACCGTTGTATTGGCTATCGGTATGTTGTAGTACTGGTTTTCTTTTTTCGCCTCAGTTAAATACAGAACTCGACCGTCTTTCTGCATAACACGGCAATACTCAAGGTAATACATATTGGCACGCTTGGAGTGCAATATGGTTTTCATATCCGATGGCGAAAACTGTTCCATATTTCTTTCCTTGGTCGTTTGATAACGTCACTCTCTCACGGCTTTTCCCCGCTCACAACACTGTACATTTGCACACGTAAAGCTTTTTGACAGGTGTTACGGTGTGAGGCTAATTAACAAGCTTTCTTAGTCGTAAAACCATTGTTTTATGTCAGCATAATTGACACAGATGAGCTGCTGCGCTTGTGGATCGGCGTCCACAAATTTGGTTTTGATTTGCCATTCATCAAGGGTGTATTTAACCAAAGCAGCGCGGGTTGTGATGCTCAATTGGCCTTGTTGCATGCCGAAATCTTTTTCCAGCACCTTTTTTTGTGAGGCACTTAATCTAAAATCCGGGGCCAGTATCAATTCCACTTGAGTATGCCAAGCAGTATCTTGCCCTACGGTCATGTGGGCCTTTTCACCATCGTATTCGACACTCTGTAAACGACTTAGCACAAAGTCCAAATACTGCTGGCGCAATTCACAGTAAGCTCTAACATGCCAACGATTGGCAGCTTTGACGAAGGAATGCGGGTAAATCAGACGTTCTTGTGCCTCACCACTGGAAACGGAAAGGTATTCACAATCGACTGCGGTATTATGTTTTACCGCTTTTATCATGGGTCTTATGATGTCTGGTGAGACGTAACGAGATAAAGGCAGAATACGATATTGAGTTGGGTCTTGGGATGGCAGTAATGACGTGGGCAATTTGCCAAAATTCATCCAGTCCAGATATTCGTCTAGGGTTTGATTGATATAGTGAGGAACAAAAGCGTCTGTTCTAAGGTAGGCCTTTTGTTCAGGATGGTAGGTAAGTGAGTCTGGAAATTGTTCAAGATACCGCCCGATTAATGCGCTAACACTTTGACGACTTAGATCAAAGACCTTCATCAAAGGTTTGGTATTCACCTGTCCTTCCCAGTACACAAGCAGTTCGAGCATCCAAAAGCGCTGGTTCAGTTCCATGACTTTCCCTTTTCTAATTGCTTCAATCCAATAGGTTCATCTTAACTCAAACACTCTGTAAAGCATCCATTCCTATGTAAGTTTATGTATTATGTGTTTTGTTCAAAACGCCCGCGAATCATCCAATTTCGCGGAGTCAACGCCGCATCGCAAAAGGCACCAATGTCGACTTGGTAGCCTTGCTCTTGTAGGAAAATAGCACGGTCTAAAATCAGCCAGTATTCCAACGCAGGACGGAATAATTGGCTGATGGCTTGCTGCTTTTGAAAAGCTTGATAGCGCTGTGTTGCGGCCCGTTCAAAATCCTCGAATGGCGATTGCGCTATTAGCTGGGTCAGTTGTTTTTGCTCAGCCGCCCACCGGCAAAAGCCGATGAAGCCTTGATTCAATAAGGTTTTTTGAATGGAAGGTACCGGCAGATACTCATCCACTTGACGCACATGACGCTGCCAAAGGTCAAAGCCCAAGCGATAGGTGAGTTCTTGCTGTTGCAGTCTCTGCTCGCGCGCGCCCGCCGTTGCTATTTGCTTTACCGCTAATTTCAGATCGGCTTTACCTAAGGTTAGCTTAGACTGAGCGGCAAGTTCGGATAAAGGCTGGTAGGTTTCAGCCTGGGTGAGATGATAGCAACAAGGTGCAATACAGACATGAGGGGTTTTATGATGAGCCACTTGTTCCAATAGCACTCGGTGTAAATCCCCACAGGCATGTAAGGCCACGGCCCCTTGCGTTGAGTCTAAGGGTACCTTTGAGGCGTTTTTCAACACATCCACACAGTGAAAGTCTTGTTTCAGGGCAAGCTGTTGCGCTTTTTGCTGCCCTGCATCACACAAGCTTTGTTGCCACTCAACACTGGCTACCGGTTTGTTGCCCTGATACGCCAGATACTTACCCAAGTGCCCCTTGCCAGCGCACCATTCCGTATAATGATCAACCAATGGCGTACAGGCGACGAAGGCTTCAATTTGCGACCATTTACGCCCTTTAATGCCGGCTGAAAAATAGGCAGGCGGTTGTACGGCTTCAAGCCTAGCAGGCTGCTTCGCTAATGTTGGCTGTTGCCAATGAAGGAAGGAGGCCAAACTGGGCACTAAATCGATCATCTCAGACATTTGCTTAGCATCACTCAATAACACTTCACACTGAGTCTTTAGCCAGTTTGCCAGAGCAGAATAATCTTGCTGCCAAGGCAAGGTCAGACTGGCAAAACTATCAAACTGCCATAAGGCTTTATGCTCATGTAGCCAATCATCTATGGCTTGAAATTCGGTTTGCAAAGGGTTCATTATGAGCGCTTTTCGTTCGCGGATAAAAGTGTCTAAATTTTTTGACAGTGAATATGGAATTTCCCATTTTATGGCATTGTATTTTGTCATAATTTCGGCAGAATGGCGTACGGTTTAATGCAATTGGCTAACGCACTTTTTAATGCACTTTTTAATGCAAAAATATAAACACACAAGGACCTCATAAAAATCATGTTTAAGCACCTAAAAGCTGTTCCTGGCGACCCTCTTCTCGCTCTTATCGTGGCACATCAACAAGACCCTAACCCAAAGAAAATTGATTTAGGGGTTGGTGTTTATAAAGACGATTCCGGCCAAACACCCATTTTAAATAGTGTTAAAAAAGCCGAAGCCATGATGGTTGAGAATGAAGTCACCAAAAGCTACTTGGGTGTGTATGGTGCGGCGGAGTTTTCGCCTATTATTCAGGAACTATTATTAGGTAAAGACAGCGACATTATTAAGCAAGGTCGCATTCAGTCAACACAAACACCTGGTGGTACTGGCGCACTTAAAGTAGCAGCGGACTTCATCAGCGCAAACCTGCAAGGCGCTCGCTTGTGGGTGAGCGATCCTACTTGGGGTAACCACGAGTCTATCTTTCACTCAGCCGGTGTCGAAGTCATCGCCTACCCTTACTACGATGCTGTGACTAACGGTGTTCGCTTTGACGATATGATGGCGAAACTGGAAGCCGAAACCAAAGAAGGCGATGTACTTCTGCTGCATGCATGCTGCCATAACCCAACAGGTGTGGATCTGAAAATGGAGCACTGGGAAGCCTTGACGGATTTGGTCAACAAGCGTGGTTTACTCCCCCTCATCGACGCCGCTTATCAAGGCTTTGGCGACGGTTTAGAAGAAGACATGGCGGGTCTTCGTTATATGGCTGAACGCGTGCCTAGCATGTTGATTGCCAACTCCTTCTCTAAGAATTTCGGCATTTATCGAGATCGTTGCGGTGGCCTAAGCGTTATCGCAGAAACTGGCGAAGAAGCAAAAAATGCCTTTTCGATTATCGGCCAAGCGATTCGTGCCAACTATTCTATGCCACCAGCACATGGCGCGACATTGGTTCACACCATTATGTCTAGCCCTGAGTTGAAAGCAGAATGGGAAGTGGAAGTAACCCAAATGCGTGATCGCATTAATGGTCTTCGCTCTAAGTTAGTCGAAAAGCTTGCAGCGTCTGGCGTCAGTAAAGACTTCAGCTTTATTCAAGAACAGCGTGGTATGTTTTCATACTCAGGCTTAACGCTTGAGCAAGTGCGCAAACTTCGTTCTGAATATGCTATCTATATTGCAGATACGGGGCGTATGTCTATCGCTGGGGTGAGCGATAACAATATTGATTACTTGTGTGACAGCATTGCCAAGGTCGTTGGTTAGCAACAATCATCTATAGACATAAAAAACGGAGCCATCAAGCTCCGTTTTTTATGTCCGGCTTTTTATACATGACACCTTCTAATGGAGAATCCGCGAATCACTGAGTTTTTCACCAATTTGCATATCAGGATGGTAATGCTGTATGAGTCGCAAAACCGATGGCTCAATCATGTCGCGCCAGAAGTCCACTTCTTCGGTTAACATAAATTCGATTTTCGACAAGCCAGCATCTGTACCAAACAGTCTCACTGGTGCTAAGGCTTCATCGAAAAAGTCTCGATCACCGCCGATGCCAACACCCAATAATTTAGTACCGCGCATGAAACCTGCGCACCATTCTTCAACCAACAAGGTCGACTCGCCTTCGTATTCTTGTTCTAAATAAACAGGACTGAACTCACCGAACAGCAAACTGTTCATGGCTTCCATATACATGATCAAGACTAGGCTGAGGAATTCATCTTCTTGTTCAGAAGATTCCCACACAGGTTGGTCTTCATCCGCTCCCCAAATAGCATTCAGCCATAAATCGGGTTCTAACTCTTTAGCAGAACAGCCAAGTGCAGTGAGGAATCCGTCTAACTCAGACACACAAAGTAGCGACCTGTCTGTACCAAATTTCAGCAAGTAGTGATCAATCTTTTCATAGAGCACTTCTTCACTGATCGTTTCATTTGCATTTTCTTCAGACATTCACTTATTCCAATTAATTGGACTTTCGTTAAGTTTAGCTCGCCTTTGCAAAGACGCTTAGTATTTTTATCTGTCGATTTTAGGAAAGCATTTTCAAAACACCTACCTAACTTCTACTTTATTATCAATAGTTTATAATCCATTTTATAGGAGAAGGTTATATAAATTTCTAAAATAATAATTTCAACCTAATCATATCTCAACTGCACTCTTAAGCAAGTGTTGTGGTGTATAAATGAAACTGGACACGGTTTTAGCTGGGTAGAATAAAGTCTAAAAATATATTGCGAAAAGAAATGATTAATACTAGCTTTTAGATATAACTTTTAAAGGATTAATAAGTATGCCTACTACCAATAAAATTATTGGCTATTCTTATCGGGTGACAAACCTGCCGCGAACATCAACCTTCTCAATTTCTTCTGTTAAAAGCGGCGCTCTATTGTCTCCCTCTGGCCAATGCATTCATCTACGCCACTATCACACACTGGGTCGTGCTATCGAATGCGACACCAACCTGATTGGTGATGACGTGTCGCGCATACATGCCATCGTTTATTGGCAAGACAATAATTGGTATATAGAAGACAAAAGTAAGAACGGTGTTTGGCTTAATCACCATAAAATCCTTAAAGAACAGCCACACCTATTACATGAATCTGACACAATAACACTGTCCTCTAAAACCAATGAAGCTTTCATCATGGCGAAAATCCTTAAGCCCTGTGATGTATTAGTAAATATGGAAATAAATAAAGATGCGATCTATCTCGAAAGCCCTGTCACATCAATAGAAAAAAACATCAATCTTTTTAATGAAAATGGAGGTTGGTACATTATTTATGATGATGGAAGAGAAGAAAGCAAAGCTATTCAAGATGGGGACTGTGTTCGCATTAATGGCTCACTTTACCGTCTACAATGTGATCGAGTTGAATACCAAACCCTCGAAAATAAACCGACCGCACAATCTCTTGATGATATCGAATTAAGACTACATGTTTCTGATAATGAAGAAGAAATTCAACTCTACATAAAAGACAATAAAAGTGTGTCCATCATTGAAGGACATCGAATTCAGAGCCAATTATATTTATTACTTTGTTTAGCTCGCAAATCCATAAGTGATAAAAATCAAGGCTACTCAGAATGCCACTGTGGATGGATTGATCTAAACGATCTATCAAAAGCACTTGGTATCGAACCAGATAACACACGTATTCGACTTCACCGTCTGCGAACAAAAATCCGCGAGACAGTTAATTTTAGCGGTGTAGATGCCTGTCAATTATTACAATTACAAGATGGGGAAGTGAGACTAAATACATCAAAAGTGGAGGTAATCAAAGGCAATTTCTTAGAAACAGCATCAGAGGTTCATTGATTATGTCTTCTGTTGCTATTCAGGATGAATTTGCCTATCTTCACTTCGACACTGAGGGTTACGATCTACAACATAAGATTGGCCAAGGCGGGTTTGGTTCGGTATTTAAAGCTATTCATAAAAAAACCAAACAAACCGTTGCCATAAAATTCCTCCAATTGGCAACACAATCGGCCCCGAAACACAGACAACAGCAACTGGCCCGTTTTGAGCGGGAAAGCAATTTCGTTTGCCAGCTGTCACATCCGCATATCGTTCGTTTACTGGATAAAGGCCGTATTGACGACAACACCCTCTACAGTGTTTTCGAATACGTAGACGGTATTTCACTCAGCGATTATCTAAAACAACATGGCGCCCTAAGTGTGGCAGAAACACACGCCATTATGCTGCAAGTTCTGGACGCCCTAGTACACGCCCACCAGCAAGGCATCATTCATCGCGATATCAAACCATCTAACATCATGATCTTGCAGACTGGGGCAAAGCATCATATAAAACTATTGGATTTTGGCATCAGTACACTCACTCTAGGACAAAGGGCAGAAGACTATAAGGCCCTCACCATCACCCAAGAGTCCATTGGCACACCGACGTATTGCGCACCAGAACAGCTACGCGGTGAGCTCACTACTTTCAGCGCGGACCTCTACATGTGGGGACTCGTCTTCATTGAATGTTTAACCGGTGTCCCAGCCATTAATGGTGCCAGCGTCGCTGAAATTTATCATAAACACCTCAACGACATTCCTGTGCCAATACCAGCGGCCCTTCATTCCCATCCACTGGGCCAACTACTGCAAAGAAGCTTGCGCAAAAATGCCAGTGCGCGTATCAACAGTGCTCAAGCCCTTTACAATGAATTAAATGAACTGATTACCCATAATCTAGAAGGTCGTTTTCTGCCCGTCACCTCACCAACTCAAGAGCATGAAGACACTCTAATAATGCGTCAAGACGACCCAAACCATCTAGCCGTCAACACCATTCAAACCACAGAACGCAAGCAGATTACCACACTCGCCTTGCGTATTCGCATTAAAAATCATAAGAAAGATACCACTAGCACAGATTCCGATGCAGATGTTATTGAAAGCCTATTTCAAGCGACTCGTAACCAATGCATCGATGTCGCCCAACGCTATGGTGGCTTCCATGTGGGAAATTTAACTGGACTTTCTGTATTTTATTTTGGCTACCCCATTGCCAGTGATCAAGATGCACGTTTAGCAGCACGAACCGCACTGGAAATCATCAGCTTAACGCACAAACAACAGTCCTATATGAGCACCCGCTACGGCTACGAATTTGAAATCAATATCGGCATTCATACTGGCATAATGTTAAGACGCAGCAACTCGGTACCCGATGGTTTTGCCAGTCATCACGCCTATGAGCTTGCATTACAGGCACAAGGACAAAGCATTCTTTGCTCCCTTGACACCAAAACCATGCTGGATAACTACTATCATTTTGCCGAGCATCAGTTTTCTGAACACAAAAGCGCACAGCAAGACTGCACTCAACTCATCGCCGAGCGCACTTTAGAAGCATTTGGCTTTATTCGTGGCGTACGCAACAATCATCCACTAATCGGTCGAGCCACAGAACTCGATATTTTACGCAGCTCACTCGAAAACACTGCCAACGACAACATAATCATTCATTTACACGGTGAAGCGGGTATCGGTAAATCACGACTGATCCATGAGTTCCGACACCTAGAATCCAAGCGAACGCATCATGTCTTCCAAGCACTACCAGAGCACCAAAATAATGCTCTTTTTCCTATTCTATCCGTTGTAAAACGATTGCTGACGTCGATTTTTAACCAGAAAAAAACAGACCAGCAACAAAGCCAAGGAAAACAACTCACGCAATTAATAGGACAAGGCAATTTATCTGGACCCACAGCGGAAATCATCACTATTTTAGCCGCATGGTTAAACATTAACGACATTGAAAACCATCAGTTATCCAGTCTTGAACCCTGTGTACAAAAAGCCCTCTTATTTGAAGGATTGACTTATATTCTTACTTGCTCTCAGCATCAAACGGCTCAATCCAGCAAGTCCGCAGAAGCGGTTTATATTTTTGAAGATATTCACTGGGCAGACGCCACCACAGCCGAATTCATTGCTCATTTAGCAAAACAAGGCAAGATACAATGCATTATCACCACCTCGCGCCAGCCGGCCCCCGCCGCCTTTGCAAATAATCTGTTAACCCATATTCCACTTGAACAACTAACTGAGACCGCTACAGAAGAATTCGTTCATACTCTGTTTGAAGGAGCCAATATTGCCAGCCAAGTAATGACGCTACTGGTAACTCGCACTGATGGCATTCCGCTTTTCATTGAAGAACTGGTCTCCATGCTAAAACGTCGTCATTTAGTTCAGCTAACAAAAGGCGTCATCCACTTTGTTGACCCACAAAAAATCGATGACATACCCGGCAGCTTGCGCGAATCTATACAAAATAAAATCGACGGTCTAATCTATGCTAAAGACACCTTGCAACTTGCCTCGGCTATTGGTCGTCAATTTGATTACAACCTATTGATCGCCGCATCTCACTTTAGTGAATTACAAGTTCAAAACGATGTCTCTGAGATGATCGACAACCAACTTATTATTCAACAACGTCATGTGGAGGGTGACCGTTATCTGTTCAAACACGCCTTAGTTCGAGAAGCAGGCTATGACAGTATTGAACAAAAAACACGACTAGATTTACATGAACGTATTGCTGAATCCATCCTCAGTATGACAAAAGATCTGGATGGTTTTATTGCTTCAGACCTCGCACAGCACTATGAAAAAGCTCAGCAATATGACAAAGCCAGCAGATACTACTATCAAGCCGCCAGCGAAGCCGAAACCACCTTTGTCGTCGATGATGCGATACATCTGTATCAAAGCGCCCTTCAGTGTTATCTAACAAGCAATGAATTAACGGCAGGAAATGAGTCTGATAAAAAAGAGCAAGCGCAGCAAGAACAACTCAAAGCCATATTAAAAGGCCTTGCCAACTGCCTCGCTCGGGATGGACAACACGACAATGCCAGAAAAGCACTACAAGAATTCATTAGTCTACTAGAACAAGCGAATGACTACGAAACTCTAGCCTCTGCACAAATCGCCTTTGGTAAAACATACGAAGTGGTTCACCAACATGATGATGCTCTCAAGTACTATCAAGCGGCTCATGCTTCGCTATTAAAAGCGCCTCATTCAGACACACCGGAAAAATCGAATTGGTGGAAAATTTGGCTGGAAATTAAAAGTGCCATCTTGTATGTACATTATTGGCTGGGGCAGCCGACATTAATGAAGCCAATTTTATTAGAAATAGAACCCACTATGCTAATAATGAATGAAAAAACACAATTGGTAGAGTTTTATCATAATCAGTTTCAATTCACGCTAAGGAGCAAACGCTATGCCCTCACAGTTAAAGATTTAACCATTCCTAAAAAGGCAGTTGAAATTGCAAAACAATGTGGAAATGAATCAACTTTATCAGATTCATATTGTTTACTTGGAGTGGGCTATATCCAAGCCCATACTCCTGAAAAATCTTGTAAGCAGCTAAAAAGCGCTTTGGATATAGCAGAAAAACTACAAGATAAAATACGACAAACACGATGTCACACCTATCTTTCTGTCGCACATCGTCTATTGCACAACATTTTACTAGTGCAAACCTATGCAGAAAAATCGCTCAGGCTTGCTGATGAAGTCAACATGCAAGATTATATTGCTGTCGCCTTAGCCAATCTAGCTTGGCATCATTTTGCACAAAAAAAATATCAGCGAGCAAGTAATTATATAGAGCAAAGCTTAGCCCGGTGGGAAGAAGTAACAACACGCTTTGAATATCCCTTTTTATGGTTATCTCATTTACAGGCCATTGCACTATGTGGTTTGCATAATGATTTTGCGAATAAATACATGCATCAGGTTCCCGATTTTGCGGCAATATTACTTGATCCTAGACAAGTTCCTCTGCCACAAGCAATCGAACAGTTACTCTTACAACTTTCCGATATTGATAATGTTTCTCAACGAGTTTCTCTTATTAAGAAACTCACACAAACCGCGGCCGAATATCGGCTTCTTTAATGGAAATAGCAAAAGGAGAAAGCTATGTCAGATTTACAAACTCTCAGCGATGATCTCATTAATACGATGAATGACATTTATGTCATGCTATCAGAAGACCATGTTGCGCACCTAACCTATGAGCTTTACTCAGACGAATCCCGTATTATCGAAAAAGTTGATGCTGACGGTACCTTTATTAAACGCTTCTTCTTAAATGAGGAAGGTGATTACCCTATAAATCTAGCAGGGCCTGCTGTTACTAAAGTGATTCCGTGGAATTTAGAACAAGCCTCAGGAAATTCTGGAAGCAACACCGAAGAAACCTTCGAACCTGGTTATTTTCTCGATTTACGCCAGCTAAAAATGAGCCGTCTTAATATGATAAGAATCTCCGACGACTCTCCCGCCATCGCCGACACGCCTATCCCTAATGACACTCTGCCAATAGCCACCAACACTTTTATGCCTGTGCCAAAAGACAAACAAAACCAGCTAAAAACTGTGCCAAAAGAGGCGAATTTATACGTGGCCTTTTTTCAAAAACCGGACGACACACGCTCTAGCTCAGAATGTTACAGCTACTGTGTCAGTTACATTAGTGCAGAGGAAGTTAACCAACATCTCACAACAACCCAAAGCACTACCATTGAACATCTTCAAACCTATTATGGTAATACCCGAGTACAAGCAGGTGCCCTTAACCCTAATGATTTCTTCTACAAGAGTATTACCTCTCAAGATGAAATTGAGTCAAGTCCTTATCAATTAATGGTTGTTACTTGCTATGTAGCTAATTTACAAACATTTAAATCTTAATTTGATATCAAGCCCCCAAGGCGGGCTCCATTTAGCGAGTCTGCCTGTATTCAATGAAAAAATTGGCTCTTTTTAAATAAAAAAACATGAGTAAATGGAAAGATAATGATAAAGGATGATTCATTACGAATGCCACACACCTTAATAAAAAGCTGCTTCCAAACAGCATGCCTAAATACCTCCCTTTCCAATATTGACCTTAGGCAGGATGATTCTCTCCAAAATCTAGCAAAGCGATACCATTTCCCAAATAACCTAGGTAGAAGATAAATGTCTAAGCAGTTTTCACTACAAGGATACAGGCTATGAAAACCTATCATACTGGAACCCATCGCACGGTTTCTCCTGAAGAAACACTTAATAAAATACAACCCCATTTGGCAGCCATGGGCATTACTCGTCTCGCCAATGTCACAGGGCTGGATGATATTGGTATTCCGGTGATTACCGCTTGTCGACCTAATGCCAAAGCAGTCGCCGTTTCCCAAGGCAAGGGCATTTCTGTGGCGGCGGCTAAAGCCTCGGCAGCCATGGAAGCCATCGAAACCTATCATGCGGAACACATAGATCTGCCAGTGCGATTTACCAACTTCACCGAGTTGTCCAAGTATCATACTGTGGTGGATGTGAACCTAGTCCCTAAAATGAATGTCATGCCCTTTTCCCCAGAGACTCGTCGCCCTTGGGTTGCCGGAAAAGAGTTAGAATCCGGGACAGAGGTTTATGTTCCCTATGATCTGGTGCATTGTGATTTCACCATACCACTACCACCCGGCAGTGGGTGCTTTCAGTTAAGTACCAATGGGTTGGCATCAGGCAATACACGTGAAGAAGCAACCAGCCATGCCTTATGTGAATTAATTGAACGAGATGCCTTGACGCTTTGGTCTTTGCTTTCCAAGCAACAACAAGCACAAAAAAAAGTCCATTTGTCCAGCATTACCGACCCAACCATTCAGGCGTTGATCAAGCAAATCGAAGACGCCGACGTCATGGTGAGTGTGTGGAATGTCACCTCAGATCTGAATATTCCAACTTTCTTTTGCACCATTATGAATCGACATGAAAGCCAATATAGGCCTCTTTACCCTATGTCTGGCTCTGGCACTCATCTTGATAAACATGTGGCCATCATGCGTGCCATCACAGAGGCGGTGCAAACTCGCTTAACCCTGATCTCCGGCTCCCGTGACGATGCCAGTTTACAAGACTATCAATCTCGCCAAAACATGACCTACCAAGGGTTAGTTCGTACAAAGTTAATGGATTCACCTGCCTATGTTGATTTCAATCACATAGACTCTTGGTTACATGACACCGTAGAAGAAGATGTGGCTTTGCTGGTTTCTCAACTTAAAAAACATCATCTTCCTAGCCCAATTAGAATCGATCTCACCAAGCCCGAATTCGACATTCCTGTCGTGCGCGTCATCGCCCCTGGCTTGGAAGGCATACACGATGTACTGGGTTATGTATTTGGGCAACGGGCTATGAACATTTCTTTAAAACAAGAAAACCAAGAACAACAAAATCGCCGAGAACAAATCATTAATAGCCAAAGTAAGGAACCCATTCTATGAGCGTGATTGTCTTTGCAGGCCCTTCCCTGAGCCGAGAAAAAGCCCTAGAAATCCTGCCCAATGCGGATGTTCGCCCACCAGCGAAACAAGGCGATCTTTACCTTGCCACCTTAGACAAGCCGCAAATCATCGTCTTAATTGATGGCTTTTTTGAGTCAGTGCCAGCGGTATGGCATAAAGAAATTCTCCACGCAATGTCCATTGGTATTCATGTTTATGGCAGCTCCAGTATGGGGGCATTAAGGGCTGCTGAGTTGAATGTGTTTGGTATGGTTGGCTCAGGGCAAATATATGAACGCTACGCCAGCGGTGAATACGAAGACGACGATGAAGTGGCTCTTACACACGGCCCAGCCGAGTTGAACTATATTTTGGTTTCAAGAGCCATGGTGGATTTACGCTACGATCTTGCTGGTGCTTGTGTCAAGGGAATACTCATCCATGCACAGGCAGAGATACTTGAAAAACAACTCAAAGCCCTCTGGTATCCAGAACGCACACATGTGCAACTGTGTTCTTTTGCTCAAGATCTGTTCTCCAACCAAGACATGGCCTCTGATAAGCTAGAAGCATTACGCCTATTTTTAAAGCATCACAGCCAATCTCTTAAAGAACTAGACGCCATTAATTTACTCAAAGACATTGCTAAGATAGACCTGAAGGCTCTAGAAACAAAAAACGTAAATTATGTGCTGCAAGAAAACGATGCTTGGTACACCCTAATCCATGATGTGGTTAAACAGCGTCAAACACGAATCGGGGTCAACCTTCCCAACTTAGGTGAGCATATAGAGCTATTGGAAGAAGATAAACTTCCTGCCAAATTAAGAGCCCTTGCCTTAGAACACGCTCAGGAGCTTGGTATAGACGTAAAACCTTGGATTCAACCCGCCTTTCATAAAGTGGCCTTAGCTTGGCAATGTGTCTCAAAAGATGGCAGGGTAGAGTTTGAGAAGATGAGTCAGAAAATCCAGACATTAAAACTCACCACCCAGCAATTTGACCAATGGATCGAACGCGAAGCATTGCTAATGGCCTATGCCGACAAAATCAGTATTCAAGAAGAGCATATCTTAGATGAAAGGCTCATTAAAACTGGCATGGACATATCATCGACGATTTCTGTTACTTAATAATGCCAACTTCAATATGATCGGCAAACAAGCCCACCAAAAACCACACACAACACTTTGATTTAGGTTAACCAAGGAGTAATGATTTCTTTTTCTTAAAAAGTCATTACTCATTTTTACATTTTCTCCCCAAGTATCCATTACCTTTATTTATAACACAATGAAGCAACCTCCAAACGAGACTCTGACAACCACCACGAAGACCAGCTTCCTAGCAATATACACTCCAAAGTGTGGTTACTCATACGCCTCTACCACTGTTATGCGACGATTAAAAACCACTTGTTGAGTCAACCTAGAAAAAGGAGTGGTATGTTTTTGGGTTTAAGTAGCCGCTCACTATAAGGTGTGTCCGAACTCAACCAAATCAGGGTACCACCAACTGGTGATTGGGTTGTTTTCAGCTTGAGACTGTGAACAATGTAATTAGGTGACAGCTCTAGCCAAACAGAGAGTGTCGGCTCTAAAAAAAAACGAACTTTGCCCGTCTCTTCGTTACGCCCCCCCATAAAACCACCAACAAGTAGAGTTTTCTCTATCTGACCCTGTTCGTCTCCTAATGCTTTTACCAGATCATCCACTGGAAAGCTGTTTTCCATTTTCGCGTTCATATTACCCCCAATGCGCTTCCGTTTCTTTAATAAGGTTTAAAAGGTTGACACCGATTGGCGAGCCCAAGCCAGTACAAGGATCCCATCCCGGCATAGAAGGAAGTCCATTAGATCCCGGAATGTTAGAGTTAAACGCACTAGACCCCATAAGCTGGTATAGGAAGTTATTAATAAAGCCAAGACGATAGCCTAATGCGGTATTGAGTCGAGCAATCAAACCAGCAATGATTGGCGTCGCAGCACTGGTTCCAGCGGCCATAAAAGGTTTACCATTTACAATCATGATATTGTGCTGACTGGTACTGGCATTCGCTGCAAGGTCGGGGGTCGCACAAGTTTGTTTGGCATATTGAGGGTATTGTCTGGCGAATTGCCCAATCGCCTCATATTGAAATGCCGGAGCCGGAAACATCACACTAAATGAGCCGCCTGAAGCATTCTGCATTTCGTTCCAAACCTGTTCACTGCCATTTCGAAACAAAGTCGTGCCACCGCAGGCAATTACTTGTGGAAAGCCAGCAGGAAGGTTAATTCCAACGACACGATTATTCGCGCTAACCTGATACAGTCCATGATCTCCCGACGCTGCCAAAACCGTGATTCCTCTTAAGCTAAGTTGTCGAATCAAAGTGATTTGTTGCTGTCTGGAGCTGGCAGAAGTATAGCTCTCACCGTTCGCCCAACTGGTACTCACTACTGAGACTTTATTTTTATGATCGTTAAGTACTGCCTGAAAGCCTTCGCTAAATGTTCTGGCATAATAGAGAACAATTTTGGCTTTTGGCGCCATTCCCACTGCCATCTGCACATCCATATTCACTTCGATATCATTGACGATTTTTGACTGAGGCGCTTGCCACGGTTCAGTGCCGATGACTTCTATGTCTGGCGTTGGCAAATTAAACGTTTTACAAAACACATCCAGATCAGCCGGTTTATACGTTCCTCCCAATGCGATAATACCAATGGTTTGTCCTTCCCCAAGGTTATCAGGATAGCGGTACATTTCCGCTAGATCTTGTGGAGAATATCCCTGTTCCTGAGATTCTTGCGGCCCCCCTAAAGACGCTCCATCTCCAGCGAGAGTCCGGTTTGCAGCAAAGCGTTTTGCTGGAGACGTGTCGCTAAGCCTATCCATTAGAAGGAGATTTTTAGACGGGATTTTACCTGCCTGTAATCCTTCATTAAGCCCCTCTATGTGAGCAATATCCTGACGAATATCCTCTGGTAATTGAATTGTGCCGTGGTAAGCCAGAAAGCTTCCCAGTTCTTCGTCCTCATACAAATGGAAACTTATAGTAAATAACTGAGCGAACTGTTTAAGTGTTCCTGAAATCACTACTTCGCGCTTTTCCTGACAGTGGCTCATCGCATTTAGTCCAGCCTTCTTGACAAAATCGACGATTTTTTGGATTTTAATATCCGAGGTCGCACAGCGTTTTTCTTGTTCTTCTGGGTCGAAGTAACGACGCTTTTTCGGGTGTGTGTTATAGATTTCCATTTCTTGCTGCTCAAGTGCAGTGTCTGCCTCAGGATGTAGTAATATAGTGACGGTTAACTGCGCATCATTATCAGCGGGTAACTGATACACAGCTGTATCCGGAATGCTTTGAAAGTGATCTTGCGTAGCGATATTCATTGTTTCCTTGCCTCTTTTTGCTTAACGAATGTGCAGTACAGTCTCAACTCTCTGCGGGTCAAATAATCTAAGGTAAAACAGTCCTGTTCCAGCTAGCCCTAGCATCAGTCCTGGCGTTTCCTGACCGGATTCACCAAGTCCACTTGGATCATGAACGCCGCTTGGAAAAGGGGTATCGAACCGGAGGTACTTTTCAATACCAAATGTAGCAATCTGATGAGCGATTTGTGCGAAGTCTGGTCGCTGAGCTAGTGCCGCTCCCATCATCAAGATTTCACTGTTCCCTCCCCCGCCATGACACAAGCTGAAATTGATTCTATCCGGCTGGGTCGTCAATTCATGGGACAAATGTTGGTAAGTCGTACTAAGCGCAATCAACGCTTCTTGTAATAGAGACGGCTCTTGAATCAACTCATAAGCTCGAATGCGAGAAAGTGCGATACCTGGTGCACCATGACACCACATGGCGTTATATTGCGGTGTTTGATTAATTAGGCGTAAGTCTGGCCAGTTTTGATGCTGTGGGCTAAAATGTTCACGCTCATAATTAAACGCATACAAGCCAGCTTCAATATAAACTTGTCGCTGCGTAACCACACCTAATTCCAATAACGCAATTCCAAAACCTGCTGCACCATGTGAGTACCCAGTTAAACCTTGTTCATTACCGGGGGTAATCCAGTGCATGGAGGTTGTGCTTCTTACCGCTTTATCAAGCAAAAAGTCAGCAAAACGGATAGCAGTGTTCAGCCAACGTTCATCGTCCTCTGCCTGATAAATTTTCAGCAACACAGGGATCGCTCCCGCCACACCACTAATAATGTCCATCTCTTCATCTGGTATCGGCATAGTGTGAATATGTTCAAGCAGGTTTAGTCCTTGCTGCACCCAATCTTTTCGATCAAGCAGATAACCAATACGCCACATGGCATAGGCGACCCCTAATTTTCCGGAATGAACACTAAATGTACTAAGTTGATTCGGATGTCCAATCATATGACGAATATTATTGATAGCCTGTTCCAACGTTGAAAACAGATGCTCATCAGGACGTTGCCTGTGCAGTTCAGCTAGAAACAGCGCGATACCTGACAATCCGTTATATAAACTTGCATCGAAAGTACGTTCAACAACCTGAAATTGACCATTCACAGAATCAACCACCGCACCTTGCCAATTGGCTCGGTTGTCGTAACAAATGCACTCTCTTTGTAATACTCGGCCGATATTAATTGCAGCATCTAGATATAGTTGTGAGCTCATTGTTCAATCTCCTTTAAATCTTCATTAGAAGTCGATAAAGGCAGTGAAACAGGCAAACTCAATGTCGTAGCATTTAAATGAAGTCGATCAAGAGTGATTCCCTTACTTTCTAAGAGCTCTAAAATGCTGGTTAGTCTTATTGATTTTGCCTCTTTTTTTTCTGGTGCTACAAGACTCTTTTCGTAAGCCACCAATAAAGCTCGGGCAATAAGTTGACTTCGATGCAACCCGAAGCTTTGCCCGTCACCAGGATCTTCGGCAAACGAAACGCCCTTATATAATGGCAAAGTAAAAAGTGGGTGACCCGGTTTGAAATAGTCTTCCAATGAAGGCAGATGGGGACGGATCAATCTTACGACATAGTCGAAGTACCGTTTCTCAACATATAAAACTGCGCTATCCTTGCGCACGAAGAGATCTGGATGATTTAAGCACTTAAAATTAAAGGCCACTTTGTGTTCATTCAGCACTCGTGTTAACAACTCAATTAGAGGAGCCGCACCGTCGGGCTGGATATGCCAATATATGCGAACTTGAGGTGCATCATGCTCAACAAAATGATTCCCGTATACATAGTAAAAGACTTGCTGAATATGTCGGTTTTCTTTCGCTCGCAGAAAATGTACGCTCTGATTTACGGCTATCGGAGCATTTGGTATCGCTGGAACAAAAGTATTCGGAATTAATTGGCGAAGTTTGCCTCCTTTCGACGCCCAGGCACCATTGGCATCAACATGATAGATTTTCCAGTTTGCATCTGGTTGATCTGTCGACTGGTTCACTTGTGAAAGACGGTTCATAAAACGTATCCGCTCTTTTAGTTGCGGCAAACGTAATATGTCCTCTGTCGCAGGCGCTCCGCAATAGAGCTGTGTGTATATGACATTACACAAGTTCATTTCCAATAACTGTTTTTTCTCAAATGAATCGCCTGTCTGATTGTGACCAAACTGTTGTAATGGTCCAACATAATCATTCCAAGCTTGCTTTTGAAATACGCGTTTTGTTTTTCCTTCAATCCGGTAACTGTCCACTCCAGTTACTTCTAAATTTGCAGCGATGTATTCAAGTTGCTGACTAAAGTTTATCATCTTGTCCTCCCAATAAGTCACGAGTCCAAGCCTCTGGAGACTTGATGATTTGACTGGCAATTTGCAACACTCTATTGCTAGGAGGTTGAATATCCGTTGCTTGCATGTTAGCTTCACAAGCCGTTTGCAGCATACGCGCTGCAGTGAATTTAACTACTTTTTCGCGAGCAGCTGACGTGTTTAAAGAAGTGTCTGGAACTAAAGATTGCCTCACCTCGATATAGTGCTTCCAAACATGTTTACATGTACTTTGCACCGTATCCCACGATAAAAATTCCATGCCACTTTGCGGTTGATCCTGCAACATAGGATTTGGGTTTTGAGAAAAGACCCACAAAGTGATCACACTCTGCATCAATCCAGCTAGGTCCCAAAGCGGATCTCCCAAATCGGCTATTTCCCAGTCGATTAACTTCAAGCCATTACTATGTGTCGCGTCAGCTTGAATAAAATTGATGAGTTTAACATCGCCATGAACTAGGTAATTGCCATGCCATTCATATCGAAGCTCCTCTAAAAATTCCACCAAAGCAGGTTGCTGTAAAATAGCCTGAGCAACGCTCCCAGTAGCTTGGCCGGAATTTTTTATTTGTGGATTATCTGGATCGCCATATTGCATAATCCAAGGCGTCTGACGATTAAAGAAGGCTAAACTTGGAAAGGTCTCGGTCAGATCTCCAAGATCTTTATGAAAGGTTGCTAAAATTCGCGCCATCTCTTCGAAGACACCAGAATTCAACTCTTTTTTAAGAAGAATTTCTTCGTGAACACTGATAGCATTAGAAAAAAACTCAGTGACAAAAACATGATTCTTAGGCTCATAGCCAAAATAACGTGGTATATATTGGCGCAATTCGGTAAACAACTCTGTCTCCTGAACTAGGTAATGCAAGGTCGCATCCTTTTGCATTAGATATCCGTTTACCGGATCTAACGACAAAAGCTGTTTGACAAACAGACCGCTGGGGTGATTTTCAAGATAGATCTGAAAGATATTGTTTCGGCTCTGGCGTTGACTGAACTTGAATTGTCCATTCACCAAATATTCAGGGTTCATAAAACCCTTGTCGACTAAATAGTGAGCCAGATTATGCTTTGTCAAACGCATAGCAAGTATCCTTATCCGATTCAAAGTGCTGGCACGCGTATGCGCGCCAGCAGTCCTTTGCCCCTAGGGGCTACGCTGTCACAGTGGTAGTAATCGTTATGCAAGCAACACTTAACGTCGGGAATTGAGCTTGCGCCGCTCCCGTTGTCGTTGTCGTTGTCGTTGGATAGCATTGCGCTACGGTTGGGCAAGGATAAGAAGAAAGCAAACCATGGCCTGCCGCCGGAGCAACTGCCTGAGCAGCGGCACCATTACAGCCTGCAACCTGAGTCAAGACTCTTGTCCCACACTCAAGACTCAGAGTCGGAAACTGAGCCTGAGCTGGACCCGCGCCGCAGTTCCAACTCACACCACAATCGGCAGGAATTGTAATTGGAGGAAGAGTTTGTGCCGCCGGAGCAACTGCCTGAGCAGCGGCACCATTACAGCCTGCAACCTGAGTCAAGACTCTTGTCGCAGGACCTATACACGCAAGACTCAGAGTCGGAAACTGAGCCTGAGCTGGACCCGCGCCGCAGTTCCAACTCACACCACAATCGGCAGGAATTGTAATTGGAGGAAG